>JAEUIG010000004.1 GCA_016795125.1 Planctomycetaceae bacterium
CCGCTCGGACCTGCTGAGCGACTTTCACGGGCGCGACGTGTTTCTCCAGGCAGCGGTGACGCTGCCCGCTTCTTACTTCGCGGATCATGAGCGACGTTATCCGGCGATCTTCGAGATTCCGGGATTCGGGGGAACGCATCATCATGCGGTGAAGGTCCACCAGTCGACGATCGACCCGACCACCGGAGTGGAATTCCTGCGGGTGCTGCTCGATCCCAGTTGTCCGCTCGGACACCATGTGTTCGCCGATTCGGACAGCAATGGTCCGGTGAACCGGGCGCTGCGGGAGGAACTGATTCCGGCGTTTGATCGCGAGTTCCGCAGCGTGGCGAAGCCGCAGGCGCGATTCCTCACGGGGCATTCGTCGGGGGGCTGGAGTTCGCTGTGGATTCAAATGACGGCGCCGGACGAGTTCGGCGGCGTGTGGAGCACGGCGCCTGATCCGGTCGATCTGCGGGACTTCCAGCGGATCGACGTGTACCGTCCGGGCGAGAACATGTATGTCGACGGACGTGGCGATCGTCGCCCGCTGGCGCGAATCGGCGGCCGCGTGGCGCTCTGGTACGATGACTTCGCGTGGATGGAGCACGTCCACGGCCCTGGCGGCCAACTGCACAGCTTCGAGGCGGTGTTCAGCGAGCGCGGGCCGGACGGAAAGCCCAAGCTGCTCTTCGATCGAGTGACCGGGGAGATCGATCCGCAGGTCGCCGAGAGCTGGCAACGCTACGACATCCGGATGGTGCTCGAGCAGAACTGGGCCGAGCTGGGGCCGAAGCTCAGCGGCAAGCTGCACGTGTTCATGGGGAGCGAGGATACGTTCTACCTGGACGGCGCCACGCGACTGCTGAAGGAATCGCTGTCACGGCTGGGCAGCGACGCGGTGGTCGAGATTCACGAGGGGAAAGATCACTCGACGCTGATGTCACCGGACCTGGTGGCGCGCATCCAGCGGGAAATGGCGGAGGAGTGGTTGCGCCAAGCCGCAAGCGTTGACGGCGCGCAATTGAACGGCACGCGTCGTCGTTGATCCGGACTACTCTTTTTCGGGCGGTTCGGTGTCGACATCCAGCCACTTCATGGCCTGGTCGAACGGCTCGATGCGGAGGACGACGACGCCGTCCTGAAAGAGGCGGACGGTGCCGGTCGATTCGGAGACGGCAATGGCGACGGCGCCTGTGCCCTTGGAGATCGCGGCGGCGGCCCAGTGCCGGGCGCCGAGGCCCTTCGACAACGTGAGGCCGGTGGCCGGCGCATCGAGGATACGGCCGGCCGCGATGGCACAGCCGTCCGAGGCGATCACGAAGGCGCCGTCGATCTGCGCGAGTTCCTTGATGCTCTCCCGCACGCGCGGATTGGAAATCATCCGATCCTTGCGCTGATAACCGCGGAACGGGTCGTGCACCTGCTCGTGCGACATTTCCATCACGCGGCGATGGCTGCCAACGACGAACAGCGTTCCAACCGGCTTGCCTTCGCGGCCTTCGCGGCCGATTTCCAGCGCCAGGTCGACGACGCGCCGCAGCGTCGGGAGCGGCACCTGCGTCTCCAGTCGCTGCAGGTCCCGACTGGTGAGCTTGGTCAGATGCTCCGACAGGTTGATGACGCTGATCGTGTCGAGATTGTCCCGTTCGTAGCCGGCATACATCGCGATGACGCGCGAGCCGGTCTGCAGATGGTCGTCGGCGATGGCCTCCAGGAGCGCCTGGCTGACCTGCACCTGCCGGGTCTGCGGCTCGTGCAGCAGCGGCACAAGCATCACGCCGTCTTCAATGACCGCCTGCTGCACGTCGGGCAAATGTGACGCGACGAGGAGCTTATGCGGCTCCAGCTCGCTGCGAATCTGCTTGAAGTCGTACGCGATGTCGGACACGACCATCACGGCCGAGACTTCCAGTTCGTGCGCGAGGGCGCGCACGGAACTGAAGATGCGTCGGATAACGGGACTGATCTCGCTCCGCTGCATACGGATTATCGGGGGCGCCAGGCCGTCGGGACGGGAGAGGAGGGAGTCAGCCGGAACCAGTGCGTTGCAGAAGACCGCGACACAACCGGCAGCTGGTGGTAACTCGTGGATGGCCCACGGGTTACCGCTGACTCGTCAAGTCGGCGTAGTGTAGACCATTCGGCGGCAGCGTCAACAACAGCGTTAGAAGTCTGACTTGTTGGAGTTCAGCCTTCAGGCTGCCGGGATTGGAGAGTCGATTTCCGACGTGCAGGCTGAAGCCTGAACTCCAACAGCGGCAAGCGAAAGCTTGAACTCCAACTACTTGGTGACGGGGCCTGCTGCATTGGCGGCGGCTTTTTCCTCGGAGCCGAGGCTCTCCTGCAGTGTCCGGACGACATGGAGCGTTGTCTGCGGCCCCTGCCAGCCGACGACCTTGTTGTCGAGCTTCATGATCCGCTCGAGCATGCGGCCGCGGGCGATGTCGAACCGCAGCGTGCCGGATGGAGTCCGCTGGATCAACTGTCCTTCCTCCATCGGATCCTGCAGCGGGGTGAGCACGTTCGTGCGGATGTCGATCTCCGCGATGCCGTTGTCGATCGCCCGGAGGGTATAGAGGCGCTGGAGCGAAATCGTCCTGGGGAGCTTGGCCTGTGTCTGGACTTCGACTTCAAACGGTTCGGTCCAGGATTCGCCGATAGCGACCGGGGAGGCGGGCAGCAGCGGGAGCAGGTCGAACTGGGCTGCCTCGAGCTGGGACTTGTCTGCCATTTTTCCGTCGCTCTCTGCGGCGATGACTTCACCGGTAGAAGCGACGGTGATGATCATCAAGGGACGGCCGACTGTCTTCTCAATTCCCTGGAACTGCGCCGGCGGCGGTTCGCCGGAGCGGCTGTCCCAGCTGATCGCGCTGTTGCCGGCGGACAGGTTGACATACTCGATCATGACTTCGAGGTTGGCGGAACCGTTGGAGTTGAGCGAAACGGTCCGCAGCAGGCGGCCAGCCTCCGAGGAATGCTGGACTTCCTCCTGGGTGTCGCTGACCTGGACGTCAATCGTCGATTCGTTGCCGACCGTGTAGTGCAGGGCGGAATCGGCCGCGAACTTGTACTGCAGCGAATGCTTCGGGCCATCTGCGGCAGTCATCGTCGGCAGGACGAGCGCGATCAGGCAGCAGCAGGGAGCGAGGAGGAAGAGACGGCCGGGAACAATTCGCGACATCGACGCAGGCTCCTTCCCTGGAGTGCAAGCGGACGGGGACGATGGCAAGGGGCGGGATGGTAACAGGGGGGGAGGAAATGGGGAATAGGGAATGGTCTAGGGTCTAGGGTCTAGGGTCTAGGGTCGAGGGTTGAGGGTTGAGGGTTGAGGGTTGAGGGTTGAGGGTTGAGGGTTGAGGGAGACCTGCGGTCGGGGGGTGTGGCTCGGTCGGAGACCGGCCACAACCGGGGGGACCGGCTACGCGTCGACTCGTCCAAAGGCGATTCTGTCGAGAACCCAGTGGAGTTCCTGGCGTTCGATGTCGCTCATGGGAGGGGCGGCCGGGGGATCGAGGACGGCGGGGCAGTCCATGAGGCCGCGGCGTTGCAACAGGCCCTTGAGGAGTTCCTCGGGATAGTCGAGGTAGAACATCAGATACGGCAGTATGCGCTGAAAATAGATGTCGGCGGCGCGCTCCTCGTCGCCGGCGAGAAACGCCTGCACTGCGCCGCCATGCAGGTCCAGTGCTTCGGTGCCGGTCATGAAGGCCGAGACGCCCAGCCGCAGCATGTGGATCAGATGCTTTCCGCCGGCGCCGCCGATGACGGACATCCGCCCGCCATCCGCGGCCAGTAACTGCGCGGTCTTCGTCAGGAAGTCCTTGCCTTCACCTTTGACGTGCTGGACGCCCGGGATTTCGGCGACCATCCGCGTCAGCAGGTCGGCGGTGAGGAGATGCGAACTGGTCGGCGTGTCCTGGACGATGATGGGCAGCTTCGTCGCTTCCGCCAAAGTGCGGTAGTAGGCGAATGCGCCGGCTTTGTCCGGCAGGTTCACGTACGGCAGCGCCGCCATGATGAGATCGGCGCCCTGTTGCTCCGCCAACTGCGCGTACTCCACGGCGGTTTTCGTCCCGAGCGCCGTCACGCCGAGGAACACCGGCACACGGCCGCTAACCTCGTCGACGATGATGTCCGTCAGCAGGCGACGGTCGCTGTCGCTCACCTTGTGAAACTCCGACGCGATGCCGAAGTGCCCGATGGCGGCCGCCCGATGCTCGAGACAATACCGGACCAGTCGCCGCTGGCTGGTTTCGTCGACGGCACCGTTCTGGTGAATCGCCGTCGGCATAATGGGCATCATGCCTCGGAAGCGCGCGGGGGGTGTCGATTTCTGTGCGGGGCGAGTCATGCTGCAAGTTGGAAGTCCGGTTGAGTTGGCGAGACCTGCACAGCGTAGAACGCGATGCCGTTAGCGAACAGCGTGCCGTCGTTGCCTTCCGGACGGGCCGCGTTGGCGACTGGACAGGAACTCCCGCAGCGGTTGCTCGAGCGGCGTGTCGGTCGTTACTCGGTAGAGGTTCACTCCCTGTTCGGCGGCGATCGATTCGAGTTGCTGCTGATGCCGGCCCATCCGTTCCGTGTACAGCGTCCTGGCCTGGGCCGGTTCCACGAAGATGTCGCGGCCGGATTCCAGGTCGCGAAACAGCGTTGGCTCGTCGAAATCGAAGGAGAGCTCCGTCGGGTCGAGCACCTGGAAAGCGATGACGTCATGTCCGCGCGACCGCAGGTACGAGAAGCGCGTCGCGAGATCGTCCAAAGGCGCCAGGAAGTCAGAGATGAGGACCAGGAGGCCGCGTTTGTGGACGCACTGCGCGACCTGTTCGAGAGCGGCGGCGAGATGGGTGCTCCGACCGGCGGGGGGCCGCTCCAGCGCATGCACGATGCGTCGAAACTGGCCTGCCCGATGACGGGCCGGGATGAAAGCGTCGATCTGTTCATCGACAAGGACGAGGCCGATGGCGTCCCGCTGCGTGTTGAGAAAGTAGCCCAGTGTCGCGGCGAGCGTCTTGGCATAGTCGGCCTTCGTGTGCGGCAGGGTGCCGAACGCCATGGACCGGCTGTTGTCCACCACGAGATGACAGCGAAGGTTCGTCTCGTCTTCATACTGCTTGACGAAATACCGGTCGCTGCGGGCGTACAGCCGCCAGTCGAGCCGTCGCGGGTCGTCTCCCGGCACGTACTGGCGATACTCCGTGAATTCCACGGAGAACCCGTGGTAGGGGGACCGGTGCAGTCCGGCAAAGAAGCCCTCGACGACCGCTCGCGCGCGCAGCTCCAGCGATGCGATCTGCAGGAGAGCGACGGGGTCGAGGTATTGCATGGAGGGGCAGGGGAGGTGGTGGGAAGGTCGCTGGTTGTTCGCCCTCACCCCCGGCCCCTCTCCCGGGGGGAGAGGGGAGATAAGGGACGCGCGATTCCGTGATTGCGCCGCACCTATTCGACTGCGACGACGAGGCGGGATTCGGTGTCGACGTGTTTCAGGGTGGCGAAGAGGCCGCAGACGGCGCCGGTTCCTCCAAAGGCCCGGGTCGACTTGATGACTTCGCCGTTCTGGCGCACCTCGACACGGAATTCATCGCGCACGGCGTCGATGGTCCATTCGTAAACGGTGTCCAGTTCCAGGTCGTCGAGGGACAGGATGGGAGTCAGTTTCGTCTTGTTGGCGGTGAAGAAGGAATAGGCTCCGTCATCGTCGAGTGCCCCGATCATGAAGTAGCCGTGCAGCTTCTTGGTCCCTTCCTGCTTCAGGATGAACACCACCCCTTTGCCGAAATGGCTGCGGGTTTTGCCGTCGATGGTGGCGGTATCCGTCCGCTTGGTGCCGGAAATGACGAACCCCTGTTCGCGAAATTCGACGAACAATTCGTCCGGGAGTTTTGCAGCGGCGGCCGGCATGGCCAGGGATGGTTCGGTCGCAATCCGCCGCACTTCGTAGGGCCTCGGCCGGATGACTTCGACCGGCGTGGGGATGTAGCTGCCGTCGCGGAACGAGTTGAGTTCCAGTTCAAACTCCGCCGCCTCCTCGTTGAGACGAATGAACTTGGCATCGTCGATGACCGTCTGAAATGCGGCTTCGAGAGTGCTGCGGCATCCGGCATACGCGGCGATGTAGGCGTCGATGGACTGCAGGTGCTCTGGTCCCAGGGCGTCTTTCTCGAATTGGCGGAAGTCCTCGGCCGTAATGTCGCCCAGGAGCCACTCGCCGCGATGAGTCCGGAGCTCGGCGGCGCGATCGGGATTGCCGTCCGATTCGAGCCTGGCGATCTCGGCGTCGAGGGCCGTGAGGTATTCGGTGCGGGCGGCGGCCGCCTGCTTGAGGTAGTCCACCTTGGCGGCCAGCAGCACGGCGGGACGGTCGAGAGCCAGGGCACAGGAGGCCCAGAAGACGGCCAGGACTGCTGCAAACTTCCGCGCCATGGGAAGACCCTTCGGGAAGTGGGAGAAATCAAAGACGGCTACGGTAACAGTTTGTGTGGCGACCGAAGTAAAGTATGCATTCGTCCAGCGCTGGAACGCAAGCCGCAGCGAAAGTATTCGCTCCCGACGATGGCGCGTGACCCATTCTCGGACTTTCGTACTGACAGCCGCACACCGAATGTTGCTCGGCACCTTAGGGCGAACCTGCGACATGCTTCGAGCCTCTGTTTCCTTCGTTAGCTCCTGTTGGATCCTTTCGCTCCAGGGATGTTTTCATGGCTGAGTATCGCTGGAACCAGCACGAGACGGCCGCCGGCTACGATGCGGCGGCTCCGCTGGTGCATCCCCGCTACGTCGAGGTGCAGGACGCCGTGATGGCGGCGGTGCCTGCGAATCCGGCGCTCATTGTGGATGCCGGGGGCGGCTCCGGACGGCTGCTGGAGCGGTGCCTGGAACGCTGGCCCGCTGTGCACGCCGTGCTGATCGACCAGTCGGCGCCGTTTCTGGACCTGGCCCGCCGGCGGCTGGAACGGTTCGCGGGTCGTGTCGCCTTCCATCAGCGCCAGCTGCAGGACGATTGGCGCAGCGTGCTGACGGCCACGCCGACGGCGGTCGTGAGCACGTCGGCGGTACATCACCTGGAACCCCCCGAGAAGCGCGCATTCTACTCGCGGTGCCAGTCGGTCCTGGCTCCCGGCGGAGCACTCATTAACGGCGATGAGGTCCGCGATCCGGACGACAGCGTCTACCGGAAGACGCTCGAATGGTGGGCTGGCCGCATGCAGGTCATGGAGACCGACGGCAGTGTTTCCGCACCGATGGCCGACGCGCTGGCGAAGTGGCGGCACCGCAATGTCGAACGTTTCGGCGAGCCGCGTGTCAGCGGGGACGACTGCCACGAGACAGCGGAGGTGCAGCTCGACTATTTCCGCAGCATCGGACTTGTGAACGTGCGCATCGGCTGGGAGTCGGAGCTGTGGGCCGTGATGATCGGCGAGCAGCCGGCATGAGGTCTGAGCCGCCCGCAGGATCGGCACGAGCGTCACAGTCGGACGGAGCGCCTGAGGGGCCTGCGGACCGCATCTGCCGGGGGTTCCTGGCGAGAAGGCGCGTTTACAAAAAGAGACGCGATTTCCACGCCCTTCGCGCTGCCGCGACCTAGGATTTGGCGCAATTCGCACGACATTCGTCGGTGATGCGGTTGCGCTGGCGTCCT
>JAEUIG010000619.1 GCA_016795125.1 Planctomycetaceae bacterium
TACCAATGATTTTTCTGGAGGCAGACACGCAATCGCTGCCGTTCGCTGCAGATCAGTTCCAGATTGTCAGCGTGGCGTTCGGTCTGCGAAATGTCGCTGATACGCGGGCGGGATTGACGGAGATGACCCGCGTGTGCCGTCCCGGCGGGCGTGTCGTGGTGCTGGAGTTCTCGACGCCAAGGAACCGGCTGTTTGGCGCCGCCTACCGGTGGTACTTCCGGCACGTTCTGCCGCGCATCGGCCAGCTGCTGGCGCGAAATCGGGAAAGCGCCTACAACTACCTTCCGCAATCGGTCTCCCAGTTCCCCGACGGCCCCCGGCTGGTCGAAATCATGCAGGAATGCGGGCTGGAATCGGTCAGTTACCAGCCGCTGACGTTTGGCATTGCGACCTTGTACATCGGCGTGAAATCGCGGCAATCCCTGGACGCCGGCTGACGCGCTGTGCTCCAGCGCGGTTCTGAGCCCGGGCGCGCGGAACGAAGCGGTCTTTGCCAATCTGTTCGATTTCGTTACGTTCCCGCCGCGCCGGCGAACTGAGTCGGACCGTTGCCCGACATCGGGCGTTGCCCGTCACGCAGGGGCTCGGCGCAGCTGACGAACGAGAACACGCGACTGCTCAGGCGCGGCGGGGCCGCAACAGCGCCGGCGTCGTCGCGGTCCGGAGAAACAGGACGTTTCAGAGGAGTGTGCAGGCGCATGTTGGGCGATCATGCTGTGCGCGGAATGTGGTTGGGCGCCATCCTGTCGCTGCTGGTCAGCGGCAGTGCGCTTCCGGCGGAGGATCAGCTGGCAGCGGCGGTTCCCGGCAACGGAGCGGCGCCTCAGCCGGTCACCACCGATCCGCTGGTGACGCTGGTCAACGATGCGATCCGCCGCAACGAGCTGCGCTACCTGGACGTCGACGTCCACACGCCGTGGCAGATCATGCACGGCATCCTGGCGTATCGGAACGCGTACCAGCTCAAGTCACACGGCCAGAAAGTTTCGGCCGTCGGATACATCTCCAACGCGGCCAGGTTCCGCGATGAATTCTGGTTCGAAAAGACCGCGTTCGGCGGCCGGGGACATCCGTTCTCCGTCCCCTACGCCTTTGAAGGGCACGTCAATCAGTTCCTGGCCATCCTGACGATGTGCGACCTGCCGCTGACTCACGAGTTCGTCGTGAAAGACGGGCAGGTCGTCACGATGCAGGAGATGGTCAACCACTCCCAATTGTTCACCAGCAACAATGGGGAAACGACCTGGACGCTGTGGTTCCTGTCGCAATACCTGGAGCCGGATGCCTCCTGGAACAACCAGGCGGGCGAGGCGTGGAGCATGGAACGGCTGGTGCGGACGCAGACGCAGGCCCCGGTGCTGAATGCGCCCTGCGGCGGCACGCATCAATTGTTCGCGCTCAGCCTGGCGCGGAACTCATACATCCGCAAGTACGGACGTCTGACGGGAGCGTGGCTGGAGGCCGATCAGAAGCTGCAGCAGCACATTGCGGCGGCGCAGGCGCTGCAGAACCGAGATGGCTCGTTCTCAGTGCAGTTTTTCAAAGGACAGGAGCAGAGCGACGAGTTCGAGAAACGGATCAAGGCCTCGGGCCACATGCTTGAATGGCTGATGGCGGCCCTTCCCGAACGGCGGCTGAAGGAGTACTGGGTGCGGCGCGGGATCGAGACCCTGGCCTACGAACTGATCAAGAACAGCAGCGCGGGGGCCGAACCGGGAGCGCTGTACCACGCGATTCATGCGCTCGTGCTGTATCGCGAACGCGTTGCTCCGGCGCCCATCGTGCCGCCGCCGTCCCCGCTCTCTCCCCAACCGGAACCGGGACTGGCCGGCGACGCGCCGATGCCTTTGAGAACAGCACAGGAGCCGTCTCCCATTCAATTGCAGTCGGCCGTCGGTGACTCGGCGGAGCAACCGCCGGCGCCGCCGCTCTCCGAACGGAAGGCCGAGCAGGCGATGCCGATCCTGATCGACGAAGCCCATCCGGAAGGAGTCAACGCACCGACCGACGATTCGTTCGAAGCGCCGCCGCCGCTGCCGCCGCGCGACGCCCGCCCGCTGGTCATTCCCAACGCGGTGCGGCTGGATTGAGATTCAGCGAGCCGGACGCTCCGA
>JAEUIG010000197.1 GCA_016795125.1 Planctomycetaceae bacterium
CTTCGCAGCATCGCGTCAAGTTTTCTTCGTGTCCTTCGTGACCTTCTGTAAACCCTCTTCGTTCGCTTCTGTCGAGCGCGGTTCCGGCATGCGGAAAGTTAGCAGCCCGCCCAGGGCAATCACAGCGCTCACCGCACCGAACGACCACTGGTACGGAAACGTGTCCACCAGCCAGCCCACGATCGGGCTGAACACGAACGGCACCGCCAGGCAGACCGTCATCGTGCTCAGGTACAGCGAATGCTGCGACTCGTCGGCCAGCTCCAGCACGTAGTTCTGGATCGTGCGGATCGTCAGCGGGCACAGGCCCAACAGGGCGAATGTCAGCGAGTACCAGGTCAGGCTTCCCTCCCCCTGGCGGCTGGCCAGCCACAGCGCGACCAGCGGCGTCAGCGCCGACAGGAACACCGCGATCCGCACGGCCAGCCGGTTCCCGCGATGGTCCGCGATCCGCCCCAGCAGCGGGCTGAACACGCCGAGGCTCAGGTTCTGGGCGACAACCCACGGCAGCAGATTGGCGTTCGTCGCGCCGAGTTGTTCGCGTCCCAGCCATTGATAATGCGGAAACAGCAGCAGGGCGGAGATGAAGCACATCGCCACCCAGCCCACGCTGCGGAACCCGGCGTCGGTCCAGAACAACCGCCACGCGCCGCGAAACTGCTCCCAAACTGGCGACTTCGGCGTGCGATCCGCACCATCGCGCGGCTCAAGGCCCAGCAACAGCACGAAGCCTCCCACCAGGTACATCCCCCCGTTGAACAGGAAGATCGGCGCGTACCCGGCATTGTTCGGCAGCTTGAGCCAGCCGGGCAGCAGCCAGATCGCCGCCAGCACCGCGCTCACCGAACCAATGAATCCCGACAGCCCCATCAGCCAGCCGCGACGCACCGCCCGGATCAGTTTCCCCTGTGCCGTGCCGAATGCCTGCTGATTCAAGCCGTTCAGCGAGAAGAACAGAAAGTACAGCAGGAGAAACAGCGGCGGCAGCCACGTGACCTTCTGATCGTTCACCAGCGCCCAGATCGCTCCGAGCGCCAGGAACGGCACGGCCATCAGCGTGGTGATGCCCAGCAGCGTCCGCAGCTTGAGCGGCGACCGCTGCAGGGCGTCGGAGAAGACCAGCGGGGGGACGCTCTGTCCGACCCGGTTCAGCACCGGCAACAGGCCGCGAATCCAGCCGGCGCCGGCGATCGCGTCCATGAAGTCCGGCATGATGACTGTCTCGGTCTTGAAGATCCAACCGACGCGCAGCAGCACCTGGAATGCCGAGAGCACCAGCAGATTCCGCGGCTCGGCCGCTTCGATGGCGAGCCGGCGCTCGCGATCGGCCTGGTTGCCCAGCAACTCTGAATTCGCTGGTCCGTCAGTCATCAGGATGGCAGGGCACGTCTGCTGAAGGCTCGATTTGTCATTTGTCATTGGTCAATGGTCATTTGTCAGTGACAAACAACAAGTTCTCGCGACGCTGGGCCCTGTCAACCTGCATTCCTGTTCCCATCGAGAGGAATTCGCTCCCGCCTCCGCCGCTCAATTGCAATTCCTGACCCCGCCGCTGAAGATAGACCGTGTTCCCGGACTGGGGAAGTCGCACGGACGTGACACACGGCGCTCGGCGAGCGCCGGACAGACAAACGACTCCGTGCATGGCGACATCCGCGATGATCACCGTCCCATTGCTCCTCAGCGCACCGGTTCGGGCCGTGCGCCGCGTGGAGGATTTGGGCCGTCGGTGTATCAGTGCGTGCGTCCTGCTGTGCTACGTCGCCGGTACTGTCGGACTCCCGGCGCCGTCTCTCGGTGCGATCGCCGCCAACGGCGCCTGCCGCTGTTCGCCCGCCAGCGTGCTCGCCGGCACCTGCTGCTGCCATAATCCGGGAGCAACTCGCTCCTGCTGTGCGGACAAGTCGGCCCGGCCGTTTGTTCGGCCCGTCCTGCAGGAATCCGGAAAGTCATCGGCCCGTAGTTGCTGCCAGCCGAAAGCAACCACGGCTTCCACCACCCACGATGACAAGAACGAGCTGCGCGTCAGCACCTGCCCTTGCGGTCCCACCGCCCCCGACGGCAGCCTGATGTGCACCGATCCGCGACTCCCGATCGCGGCGACCCTGCTGAGCATTGAGCTGCCGGTCGGCGAGAAACTGCCGATCGCGTCTCTCTCGGCTCCCCGCGGCGCGCTTGAGCCGCAAACGCCCCCTCCGAAGGCGTAGGTCACGCTTCTGCGTGACACATGACGCGAGGTCTCTGCCCAGAGTTCCCGCCGGCCGACAGGCTATGCGCTGACAGCGCGCATTCCGTCATGCGGGAGTCGCACCGACTGCTGGCTGCGCCAGCAATTCACATACCTGCGCCCTTTCGGAAAAACACCTCATGGACACGAAATGCAATCGCCGCCGGGCGTGCGCCCGCGGTTTTACACTCATCGAGCTGCTCGTCGTCATCGCCATCATCGCGATCCTGATCAGCCTGCTGCTGCCGGCCGTGCAGCAGGCGCGCGAAGCGGCGCGACGCACGCAGTGCCGGAACAATCTGAAGCAGATCGGCCTGGCGCTGCATAACTATCTGTCGAGTTTTGATCGCTTTCCGCCGAGCATGGCCATCGT
>JAEUIG010000224.1 GCA_016795125.1 Planctomycetaceae bacterium
GCACCCAGATGTCGGTCTGGATGTACTCGACCAGGTGGCCCAAATGGATGTGGCCGTTGGCGTAGGGGAGGGCGGCAGTGACGAGAATACGGCGCGGCGGCATTGCGGACATTCAAACAGTGGGACGCGCGGCCGGGGAGCGACGCAGCGGCGGGCCGGGCGGAGCCGCATTCTAGGCAGCGGGGAGCAAAATCCGAATCTCGAATGCCGAGATTACGCAGGGAGCCGCCGGGGTGAAGCCGCGCCGCTCGCAGATTAAGAGACCCAAGCGACCCGGCAGGGTTCACTTGCGCCGCTGGTGTCTGCGTCCGGCGGGGGTGTTCGACGGCACCCAGTTGCGGTCCCCCTCCTTCAGGTCGCGGATTTCGTCCGCCGAAGGGGGGCGGTTGGTGCCGTAGCGGGTGCGCTCCGCCTGGATCAGCTTCGGCTCATAGTTGACCTGCGGCTCGGCAGGCCGGCGCGACATCCAGCTGAAGCTGTCGCGCAGGGTGCCCTGCGGCCTGTCGCGCAGCAGCCAGATCAGCAGCAGGATGATGACGAATCCGCCGCCGGCCGCGAGCCAGACGGCTCCAGGATCGGTCGGGAACGCGACCGAACCGATAACGATGCCGCCGAAAACGAAGATCGTCATGACGACGGTGGCGGCGAAGACGCCACCGGAGTTCCGTTGCGAACGGAAGTTGTAGCTGTTGCCCATAACCGGCATCCTTCGAGGCGGGCGTGGACGTGGCAGGAGGGAATTGTAGCAGACCGGTGTATCGCTGTCAGGGCCGCGTCTGTGCCGAGTGGGTAGTGGGTAGTTGATAGTGGGTAGGAGGAGGTACGGATCGGACACCTCGTTTCCTATCCACTACCCACTCCGTTATCGCAGAAACCGCTTCAGCACGTTAGCCGTGACCTGCGAGACGCTCTGATCGACGAGGATCGACGCGATCCAGCAGATGGAGCCGGTGGAGAAGACGGCGCCGCCGTGGGGAGCGGCGAACATGCACATCTCCGCCCCTCCGCCGTCGGCATTGAGGCCGCGGGCCAGCAGGCGTGTTTCCGGTGGCGAGCTTTTCGAACGCTTGTCGGTCTCGTGGCCGGATGCACCGCCCGGCACGCGTTCGTGCAGAGACTCGCGGCCGAAGATGTCGCCGTTTTTCAGCCCGGTGCCGCTGAACACCCAGTGGGCATCATCGACGACTTCGTAGGGTGCGGCCGTCATGATGCCGCGTTCGTCGTAGACGACCCCCAGCAGGTTCGCTTCCGATTCGTGCTGCTGGTGGAACCGGCTCTCGAACCCTTTGGACAGGTCGCGCAGCTCGCGGACATCCTCGTTGCGGTAGATGCAGGTGTCGCGGTCGGTGAACTCGACGGCGCAGTTCAGTCCGTTGCCGCCGAGATACATCAGCCGGCCGCCCTCTTCGAAGACCCATTTCTTCACCCGCTCGTACATCTTGATCGACCAGTACTCCGGGTGCGGGCCGAGGATCAGCACCTTGTACTGCTTGAGGTCGAGCGCGTCGAAATGCAGCTGCGTTTCGCTCCAGACGTCGTACTCGAAGCCTTCCCGTTCCAGCCAGCCGAGGCACCGCCATTCCGTCGGGGCGATGTGGCACGGAGCGCGGCCGGCGATCGGGTCCGTCACCTGCGTGTCGCGCGGAACGTGGTTGATCGGCTCGGGGCGATCGAACGACAGCGGATCGTAGTCCGGCCCGCTGTAGTTGAGATGCTCCGCATCGGTGTACCGGGGCAACTCGAGCCGGGCGTTGAGCGTCGGGACCGGCAGGAGCGCGTGGGGATGGATGTAGTTGCTGCGACCGCCGAAGTTGTTGTAGGCGTTCCAGTTGATGTCCGACATCAGCACGGCCGTCTTCGCTTGCGGCTTCGCAGGCGCCACGACCCAGGGAAAGGAAAAGAACCGACCGGTATCGGTTTCGGCGTGGAAGTAATACAGGCCGGACCGCTCCGGAGCAGTCGCGTACTGCTTGTGCACCGGGCTGCTGTAGCCGTACTTGTTCCACTGGATGCCGGTCTGCGTGTAGTCGCCGTCGGGCGTAATCTGCAGCGTCGCGCCGGGACCGTGCTCGTCGAACCAGCCGATCGGCTGCACAAGTTCCTTCTGCAGTCCGTAGCGCCAGAGGGAGATCTTGTACTGTTCGGGTGAGTGAACGCGGAACTCGGACTTCTGGCCGCTCTGCACGCACTTCGGCCAGGCGTAACCGAGCAGAGTGTTCGACAGCAGGCGGAAGTGATGCACCGAACCGGCCCGGACCTCAACCACGACCCGCTTGGGACCGAATCCAGGTGCATTGAGCGACACGTCGTAACGGCCCGGCTGCAGGTCGGCATAGACCGCGCCGTTGGCGCACGATCGAGTCGGAACGGCGGCGCCGTCGCGCTCGAAAAGCAGCAGGCCGTCAGCAATGGCTACGTACCGTTCGTCGCTGAGATAGCCGATGAGCATAAGCGTTGATCGCGCGGGAGTCCTGCGGGACGGGTGAATGTCCGCAGTCTAGCGACACGCCGGTGATGCGTCGTCGGTGCGACCGGCTGAGGACTTCCAGCGTGTGTGTGTCTCGAGAATGAGTGAATTGTGCAAAGCGGAACGCAGATGACGCAGATTTCAGAGATTCCCGCAGATTATCAGTGACAGCAATCGAAGGACGCCGCTGTTGCGGAATTCCGGGATTACGAAGTGATGCGTCTCCACAATGGCGCCCGGCGGAGTCCCGAGCTCCGGATCAAACTGAACGTGGCGGTTCGGTTCAGGGGGCGACATCCTTCTCGATCTGCGCAGATCCCGTCAATCTGCGTCATCTGTGTTCCTGTCTCCAACTTTCCAGATCCCAGCCGGCGCTACTGCTGAATGAGGCGTGTGACCTCGAAACGAGGCGGATGGTGCTACGGCGTCGAGGTTGATGTGCCCTGCAATCGGAACGGCGTCTGCTTCTTTCCGCCCGGCAGAGACAGTACGGCGAATTGGCGGGTGAGATAGTCGAACAGTTCGTCAGGCGTGACGTC
Source organism: Planctomycetaceae bacterium (assembly GCA_016795125.1). Taxonomy (GTDB): domain Bacteria; phylum Planctomycetota; class Planctomycetia; order Planctomycetales; family Planctomycetaceae; genus JAEUIG01. The sequence continues at coordinate 3,007 of JAEUIG010000224.1, forward strand.
CAGGTTGTGGTCGGCGTCCGCGGCCCCGGCGAAGCCCTGCGCGACGAACGCGGCGAACGCGCCGTGGTGGTCCTGCGGAAGTTCAAGACCCCGCTCGTCAGCCGAGCTGGCGCCGATGATGTCGGTCTGCACGATCGGCGTCTTCAACTGGTACAGCAGGTCGGGGAGCGACGGCTGCAGGTCGGCGTGGGCCGGATCGACGGGATGCACGATGTCGAGCAACAGGAGCTTGCGTTTCGCCTGGCAGCGTTCGATGTCGGCGATGAGCGCATCGAGCGGGAGTCCCGTCTGCGGCATGTCGTCGAAGCGGAAGTCGCTGCCGGCGAGGTAGACGTTGCCGTCCGGTCCGACGTACGCCTGCGTGGCGACAAACACGATGACCTGGGCCTGCGGTCCGACCTGGTCGAGCAGGCGGGTGGCCTCGCGTGAGGCGTCGGTGCGATTGCGATCGAGCAGCCGCGACGTCCAGTCCGGCTCCATTGCGTAGCGGTTCGTCAGCGATTCAAAGACGAGCTGCGCGTCGGCGGCAGCGTAGGGGAGCCGCGCGACGGCGCGATCCGCGAACGCCTGCGTGCCGATCAGCAGGCCCCAGCGGTCGTGTCGCTTGCCGCGATGAACATCGACGGCCAGCGCCTCCCTGCCGCCGTCGGGCGATTCGCGATAGGAGACGGTGACCGAGTCGATTTCGAGTCGCAGGTCGTCGAGATTCGCCGGTTGCAGGCCGAGGGTGACTTCGGCGTCGGCGGAGACGGTCAGGACGCTTCTGGTTCCGTCCGGCAACTGCACGTCCAGCGTTCGCTGGGCGGGATCGATTGCGGCGAGCGTGCCGGACAGCTGCAGGTCTTCGCGAGTGACGACGAGCTTGTGGATGCGGTCGTCCGCATCGACGGTCAAGCGGTCTCCCGGGCGAAGCTGGTCCAGCGAAAGTGTCTCACCGGATTTGTGCGCGATCTCTGCATCGTCCGCCAGCGGCAGGACGCGGACCGGTCCGCCGCCGCGTCCAAACGACAGGTGCATCTCGCGCCGACCCATGTCGACCGACTCGACAAACGCCGCGAACTCTGCACGGCGCTTCGCCGCAAGATCGCTGAGGATGTGTCCGATCTGTCCGGCCGGATCGAGAACGTGCTGGATTTCAACGACGTCCCCCTCGGCCAGTTCGCTCAGAGGAACCTGGGCCGCATTGAGCTGCAGCTTCGCGCCTTCCGGCACATCGAGCGACACATCGTCGCGGATCGGACCTTCCTTCACCGCGATGACAATCTTGTGCGCGGCCGGGTCGACGGATCGAATCGTGCCGGTGCTGGTTGTGGGCCGCGAGACGGTGAGGTTGAGCGCCACTTGCCCGTTGGAATCGGCGCCCTGCTCGATCTCCACCCAGTCGCCGGATTGAATGTCCCTGGGAAGGATGAAGCGTTTCTCCGCGCCGGTCTCCAGCAGCAGGATTTTGGTCCCCTCCGGCAGGTTGAGCAGTGCCGGCACTCCCGATTGCGGGTCTTCGTACTCCATTTCGCCGGTGCCCGCGTCGACGGTACGGACAACTCCCAGCGTGGTTTTCGCCGGTCCCTGTGCCGTCTGCGAGCCGCTGTTGGGGAGAAAAAACATGGCGAGCGACAGCAGCATGCTGATCGCGAACACGACGTAAACCAGCGGGCGCGTGCCGCCGGGCTTCGGCAGGGTGGGTGGTGTTTCGACGTCCTCGTCGCCGGAGCCGGCGCCGCCGATGATCTTGAGGTCGACGTTCAGGTCGGAGAGCGCTTCGTCCGCCGTGCGATAGCGCTTCGCGGGGTTCTTTTCGACGAGCTTCTGGATCACGTGCGCGAGGTCCGGCGGCACGCCGTCGAGGACACGGGAGATGTCCGGCAGCCGGCGGTCGGGAGCAGCATGCCACATCATCCAGGCCGCCTGCTTGTCGCGGCCGAACGCGCTCAGGCCGGGAAACAGGTCTTCAAAGTTGTCGCTGCCGCACATCAGCTCGTAGGCGGAGAAACCGAGCGCGTACAGGTCGCTGTGCGGACCGACGTCGCCGAACTCGTCGGACACGACTTCCGGGGCGATGTACTTCGCGGTCCCCTTGAGCAGGCTGCCGTCGTCGTCGCTGACGCGGCGGGCGAGACCGAAATCGCCGAGTTTCACTCGCTTGCGGTGGTCGATCATCATGTTCCCCGGCTTGATGTCGCCGTGGATCACGCCCCGTTCGTGCAGGTACTTGAGCGCCCGCAGGCAGTGGGCGAGTGAAGCGCGGAGCGAGCGCAGATCCATCTGGCGGCCCTCGAGCCGCTGCTTGAGGCTCCCCTGCATCAGTTCCATGATCAGCCAGCCGCGATCGCGCACGATGTCGAAGATCGTGACGATGTTGGGGTGGTGCAGCGACGCGAGGAGCTGTGCTTCGGCCCAATAGCGATCGAGCGTGCGGGGATCAGCCAGGAACTGGGCGTGAATCTGCTTGACGGCGACTTCGCGGCCGAGCTCCTTGTCGCGCGCCCGATAGACGGTCGCGTAGCTGCCGCTGCCGATGGTGTCGAGCAGCTCAAACCGCACATCGAGATTCACGCCGGTTCCCTCCCCAGTGTTCCCCGATTATGCCGCAGGAGCGGGGTGAACGAAAGCGGGGAAAAGGAGTGAGCGGTCAGCCGTCAGCTTTCAGCGATCAGCTTTCAGCCGTCAGAGGTTGCTGAGGAGCGACCCACAAACCGTCGCGTCGGCTTCAGCCCACGTGGAACACGATCTCGTGGCGACTGAAGTCACCACTACAAAGTAGAGACTCACAGCCGTCAGCGATGAGAAAGTTCACGACGGACGTTTTGATGCGTGCTGCACGACGGCCCGCCCCGGGAGGGGCGACAGAATGTAGCCGGGGGTGGAACGCAGTTCGCCGCAGGCGAGCGGAGTGGAACCCGCGGTACTGCTCATGAAGCTCCACCCCGGCGGGGTGGCCGAAGTCGTCGTGTGCTGCCAACTCATCGGTGTCGGCAGAGAGACTCACGCGGCCCGGCACACCTGCGGCGTCAGATCGGGCGAATCTCCACTCAACTTCACCGGTTTCTCGCGGCCGTTCAGCAGCGTGCCGATCCACGTCCGGTAGACGAACGCGGCATACGTCAGCAGCGACAGAGCGAGGGCA
>JAEUIG010000281.1 GCA_016795125.1 Planctomycetaceae bacterium
GGGCGCGTTCGAGCAGAAGTTCACTGAACCGGCCGGCGGTGAACATGGGTTTGCCGGCCAGCAGTTCGTAGGCAATGCAGCCCAGCGCGAACAGGTCGGACCGCTCGTCGCCGCGTTCGCCGGACAACTGTTCAGGCGCCATGTAGCGCGGAGTGCCGACGATCTGCCCGAACGCCGTCGTCCCTGGGTCTTCGGCTGTGAGATACCGCGCGAGGCCGAAATCGACGATCTTGACGGTTCCGTCGCTCGTCAGCAGCACGTTAGACGGTTTCAGATCGCGGTGGGCGATCCCGGCGGCATGGGCGCAGGCGAGTCCCGCGGCGAGCTGGCCGACGATCGCCCGGACCGCCGGCAGCGGCAGGCCCGGACAGCGCGCGATCAGGTCCGACAGCGACGGGCCGTTGCACAGCTCCATCGCGATGAACGACGTGCCGTACGCCGAGAACTCGGACAACACGGCGACGATGTTCGTGTGCTGCAGTTCGCCGATGATGTCCGCTTCCTGGTGGAACCGCAGCGTGGCGTGCCGGTCGAACGTCAGGTCGTGCCGGAGCATTTTGAGCGCGACCGGCTGCTGTGTTTCGACATCGGCGGCGGCATAGACGATCCCCGTGGCGCCGCGTCCCAGCCGCTGCCGGATCAGGTATTTGTCGATCGTCTTGCCACACAGCACGTCGATCGCCAGCGTGCCGACGCGCTCGGCGATCAGCTCGGCCATCGCGATGCTGAGCCGCGGATACCGGCCGGCGAGGTGTTCGAAGGCGTCCTTGTTGATGATCGCTGCGCAGCCGTGCGTCGTCGCGGTGACGGTCGCACTGCGGACCTCCTGGGTGACGAGGCCGAGTTCGCCGACGACGGTGTGCCGCTGGAGGTGGGCGATCGGGTGCACCCGCCCGGAATCGTTCAGCCAGACATCGGCCGCGCCTTCGAGCAGGATGAACAGCGCGTCGGCCGCTTCCCCCTGCCGCACCAGGGCGTCGCCGGGGGCAAACTGTTGAATCTTCGCGTGCGTCGCCACAGCCTCTCGGACGTGCCGCGACAACTCCGAGAACGGGCGGATCTGGCGCAATGTTTCCGCGAGTTCTGTAGCGTCCGGGCAGGGGGCCGTCGGCGGCGACGCTGGCGGTGCTTCTTCCAGGGTCGCATCGGCTGACGGCGACGGCGTGTCGCCCAGCAGCTCTTGCACCGACGTGCGCGTCACCACGTCGTTCCGCGCCTGTTGCAGCCGCTCACGAACGGCGGATTCAAGATGCGGCAACTGGCGGACGTACTCGTCGAGTTCCGGCCAGTCGCCGGATTCGTGCCGCGCCAGGAACTCGTGTTCGACGAGGTCGAGCAGCGTGCTGTCTCCAAACGAGACGTCCACATACTCGTTCAGGTACTGCTCGATCCGCGAGGAGGATTGCCCCTGCGAGCTGGAGACGTCGCGTTCGATCTGCTGCTTGATGAGGTCGCTGACGAGTCGCCGGTAGGCCGCGTCGCGCGCGACGGGGCCGGGAGTGCCGGAACAGCGCTGCGGATTTTGGGAGGATTCGTCGGCCATCCAGAAATCGTCGCATTGGGACAGGATGGCAGCCAGCCGGTTCGAGTTACTCGGCATCGGACTGTCCTCCCGCCTGGGTCAGCGCCAGTTGCTCGGGCCTGCCCGAACAGGGAGCAGGATTCGGCCGTCCGATCGGGTGTTTGAGCGTGAGCACGACATGGTCCTCAGAATTGTATCGGTCCAGGGCGACGAGAGTGAATCAGTCTCGCGCCGTATTCTGGCCGTTCGCCGGGACGTTAACGGTCCTGCCGATCGGATGAATTGGGTCGGGTTCCGCGTCGCACACCCGGGATGCAAGATTTACAAACGACGCCTGTTCGCGCGGCAACCGCCGGTCAACGCAAACCGGTGCCCCTCATGGGCGGCCGGCATGCCGCCTGCGAAAGTCGGCCTGCGGCATAACAAGTGCATCAGCACTCGCCTCTCCGATCCCGTCATAATTCGTGAGCAGATGGACCATCTGATCAGTGAATCCGAATGGTTGACGATTCTCCACGGACTCCGGCAGGGAGACGCCGCGGCCCTGCAACGCTTCTGCGCAAAATGCGGCCCGCTGTTACGCGCCATCGCCGACCGGCGCGTCGCGCCGCGGCTGCAAAGCCGCTTTGACGCGGACGATGTGGTCCAGTCCACGTTTCGCACTTTTATCCGCCGGGCGCACGGCGGGCAGTTTCTGTTCGACGACAACCAGCGGCTGTGGAACCTGCTGTGCGCCATTACGTTCACGAAACTGCGGGAGAAGGCCCGGTTTCACCAGCGGCAGGCCCGTTCGGCGATGCGGGAGCAGCCGGTCCCGGTCGATGAAGCGGGCGAGAGAGGCGCATTCTGGGCGTCCCCCGGCCCGGGTCCCGATGCGGCTGTCGAATTTGCCGACGAGTTCCAGCACGTCCTGGGCGAGCTGAACGGTGACGAGCGCCGGCTCGTCGAGCTCAAGCTGCAGGACCGGACCAACGACGAAGCGGCCGAAGCGATGGGGGTCTCCGAGCGGACCGTGCGTCGCATGCTGGCCGGCCTGCAACTGAAATTCGGCCGACTGCTGCAGTAGCGTCTCGTCGATCACAAGCGAAATACAGATCGACACAAAGCCGCAGAGTCACAAAGACGCGCAAAGAAAGGCTCAGATCTGTACACAAAAAGGATAATTTGCCTGGCGCATGTCTGGCATTCTGGCAGACCTTGTTCCGTCTCTGCGCGTCTTTGTGACGTTGCGTCTTTGTGTCAATAACTGGATCAGGCGCGGTAATACTCGCGATACCACTCCACGAACCGCCGCACGCCTTCTTCGATCGATGTGCTGGGCTGGAAGCCGGTGTCGCGCGTGAGGTCTTCGACGTCGGCGCAGGTGGCCGGCACGTCGCCCGGCTGCATCGGCAGGAGGTTCTTCTCCGCTTTGCGGCCGAGGCAGGCTTCGAGCACTTCGATCAGCCGCAGCAGCTCGACCGGCGAATGGTTGCCGATGTTGTACAGCCGGAACGGCGCGTTGCTGGTGCCGGGGTCGGGAACAGCTCCGGACCAGTCGGGATTCGGCGTCGCCGTACGGTCGAGCGTGTGCACCACGCCGCCGACGATGTCGTCCACGTAGGTGAAGTCCCGCCGCATCCGGCCGTGATTGAACACGTCGATCGGCCGTCCGGCGAGAATCGCCTGCGTGAACAGGAACAGCGCCATGTCCGGTCGTCCCCACGGTCCGTAGACCGTGAAGAACCGCAGCCCGGTCGTCGGCAGTCCGTAGAGATGGCTGTACGTATGGGCCAGTAGCTCGTTCGCCTTCTTGGTCGCCGCGTACAGGCTCAGGGGATGATCGACATTGTCGTGGACGGAGAACGGCATCGTCGTGTTGGCGCCGTACACCGAGCTGGAGCTGGCGTACACGAGATGCGCGACCTGCGAGTGGCGGCAGCCTTCGAGGACGTTCACGAAGCCGACGAGATTGGCGTCGACGTACGCATGCGGATTGGTGAGCGAGTACCGCACCCCCGCCTGCGCCGCGAGATGCACGACGCCGTCAAACTTCTTTGCGGCGAACAGCGCCGCCATGCCCGCTCTGTCGGCCAGATCGAGTTTCTGAAACTCGAAGCGCTGCTGAGCGGTCAGTCGCGCGAGGCGATCCTGCTTCAGCGGCACGCTGTAGTAGTCGTTGAGATTGTCGAGGCCGACGACTTCATCCCCCCGCGCCAGCAGGTGCTGCGCGACGTGCATGCCGATGAAGCCGGCCGCGCCGGTCACGAGAACTTTCATCAGCGCTGAGGGCTAAGGGTTGAGGTCAAGGGCATGAGTTGAGCGAGAGTTGAGAGACGATCGATAAGCCGGAGGCGCTCATCTCTATTCCCTGTTCCCTATTCGCTATTCCCTACACCACCAGGAACTCGGCGGCCGGGACGACGCCGCAGAACTTGCCCCACTGCGTCGCCTGGTAGATGTTCTGGTCTTCGAGGACGAGTGCCGACAGCGCGCCGCGGAGCGAGTAGGCGCAGGTATCGAGGCAGACCCAGCCCGGGAAAATCAGCGGGCGCGAATCGCGCTGGGCCGTGTGGCCGCAGATGATCGGCTTGCCGGAGACGTGCGGCGCTTCCTTGCCGGTCAGCCGGTTCCATCGCAGGTAGTGGGCGGTCTGCCGGTCCATAGGCCAGGCCGGATTGATCGCCGCATGCGCGAAGATGATCCCGTCGGATTCGTAAAAGTCCTTGCCCGACTTGATGAAGTCCAGGTGCTCCGCGGGGACGTCGTCGACCCGCCCGCCGTAGGAGGCCACCATTTCGCGGCCGCCGTACTGCGGCCAGGCGTCTGCCCATTCCCCTCCGCTGATGGCGTCGAGGAACATTTCCTCGTGATTGCCCATCAGGTGGATCAGCCGGCACTGCTTCCGCAGTTCGATGAGGCGGTCGATGCAGCCGCGCGTGTTGGGACCGCGATCGATCACGTCCCCGACGATGATGACCGTATCGTCCTGGCGGAGCGCCAGTTCTTCCAGCAGGATATCGAGCGCGACATCGCATCCATGAATGTCGCCGATCGCAATTGTGCGTGCAGTCATACCGTGCCGAGCTGAACGTGCGCTGCTGATCCCCCGCGCCGCCCGCTTTCGTCCGTGCCGTTGATATGCGGTCATTGTTGCGACTGATGATGGAACGCCCGCGTCCGTGTGCGCCCGCGATCAGTAGTTCTGTCTATATCAGCAATGGCGATTCTGACAACCCGGATCGGGCGTCAGTTGCCGGGTTTCGACAAGCCGATGTCAAACTCGTTTTCGCCCGGTTGAACCTCGTACGTAAGCCACGTGATATCGTCGCGCCCCGACACGTTCGTCGCGCGTGCAATCGTCGGGGCGAGGCCCATGCCCCCCAGATTGTAAATATGCACATGCTGCAGGCCGACTGCCGGCCCGCTGGCCGCCGAAAACGAGAAGTTTCCACCGAAAACGAGGGCGAACGTCGACGGGTGCAACTTGTGTTCCGGCACGAAGATCACCGCGCCGATTCCAATCGGCTGGCCATCCACGGTGACCTTCCCTTTCACCGCCGCTCGCTGCACCGGAGCCAGAAACCCGCTCTGCTTCAGCCAGTCCGCCAATCGCTGCGTCCAGGTGGAGAGCACCGGATCGCCGGCCGCCAGGCCCACTCCGTGCGGACCGTTCTGATAAACGTGCAGTTCCGCCGGAACCTTGTGCTCCAGCAGGGCCATGTAGTACGCGACGGCGTTCTGCGGCGGCACGCCGGTGTCTTCAGCGGTGTGGAACAGAAACGTCGGCGGGGTCTCGCTGGTGACCTGCGTCTCGTTGGACAGCGAATGCACGAGCGCCGGATCGGGATTCTCGCCGAGCAGGTTCTTGATCGAGCCCTTGTGCGAGTAGTCCGCTTCGAAGCTGATGACCGGATAGCACAGGATCGAAAAGTCCGGGCGACATCCGACGCGCTCAATCGGGTCGGTCGCGTCGGGCGTTCCGGCGTCGAAGTGCGTCGAGACCGTCGATGCCAGGTGTCCGCCGGCGGAAAAGCCCATTACGCCGATGCGGGCTGGATCGACGCTGAACTCCGCCGCATGCGACCGGACATAGCGGATCGCGCGCTGCACATCCTGCAGCGGGACAGGATGATGGTACTTTGGTCCCAACCGGTACTTGAGCACGGCGGCGGTGACGCCGATGGAGTTGAACCACTGTGCGACCTGCTGCCCCTCGTGATCGCTCGCCAGATGCCCATACCCGCCGCCGGGGCAGACCACGACGGCTGCGCCGGTCCGGGTGGCGTCCGGGGCCAGATACAGCCGGATCGACGGCCTGTCCGCGTCTTCCGTACCCAGCGCACCTGGTGCGCCGTCCGGGTACAGAAAGGTCTGTCCGGGGGCGCCGGCGTCCTCGGCACGACTCGCCTGAGCGATGATCGTCAACAGGCAACATCCGGCGATCAGGCGGAGCGCGAGCGGCAGTCGCAGCATCGGTTTTTCCTCATCAGGGTGCGGCGACATTGTAGCGAATGCCCCTGCCCTCCGGGCACTCAGCCAGCCCGACCTCCCTCTCCCCCGAAATAAGCATTGAACTCGAAGAGAGCGCCATTCGGGGGAGCGGGCCGGGGTGAGGGGCCACTGCAACGTGTCAGTGCGCTCCCATCATCCGGCCTTCGGCCACTTTCTCCCCGCTTTCATATCCACCTGCGTGGCCAGCCGACGCCGGGGAAAAACGCATCATCGCCGCTCAGCGTTACTTCCCTCTGCTCCTCTGTCCCTTTGCCCCTCACTTCTTCACATGTTCTTCAACTCTGCCAGCACTTCGTCGACGTGCCCGGCAACCTTCACCTTCGGCCACACGGCGGCAATCTTGCCGCGCTTGTCGATCAGGAATGTCGCTCGCTGGATGCCCATCGATTTGCGGCCGTAGAGGTTCTTCTCCACCCACACGCCGTATTTCTCGGCGACTGCATGATCGGCGTCCGCCAGGAGCGGAAACGGGAGGCCGAACTTGGCGGCGAACTTCTCGTGGGAGGCCGTGGTATCCGGGCTGATTCCCAGGACGGCTGCGCCGGCCCTGGTCAGCGCGGTCGATTGATCGCGGAAATCGCAGGCCTCCTGCGTGCAGCCGGGCGTGTTGTCCCGCGGATAGAAATACAGCACGACGTTCTGCTTGCCGCGGAACTGCTTCAGCGACAGCTTGCCGCCGGGGACCGCGGGCAGGCTGAATTCCGGGGCGGAGTCGCCAATCTGGGGCAACGCAGACAAAGCGGACCTCGAATCTTTTTGGCACGGGGCGGCCGCATCGTAGGCCGCATTCCGTCAGGAGTGCAATGTCCCGGACACGGGTCGTCGCCGCGACACGGCGTCGATGACGCAACTTCCGGCCAGAGACCGATTTCAATTTGTCCAACAATCTGTGGGAACTGCTTGACAACTCCCCCCGCGATCGGCTAACAGACCCCGAATATCAGTCGGGGATGATGGGACGCTGCTGGCCGTTTCATCCCCGGCGCAAGTGCAGCAGAGAACGTCCGGCGGGCGGACAAAGCTGCGTCAGGCGATTACCACACGCGCGACAACGAGGTCCTGAACGATGTTGATGCCGACTCTAGACGACACCCTCCAGACACGACAACGGACGCTGCCGGGGTCGGCCTTTGGCCCGCTGGTCGAGCCGCTCCCCCTGCGCATGGAAGACGAAGAGGAAGAAGCCGACGAAGACGGGGACGACGACGAAGACGATGACTTCGAAGAAGACTTCGACGATGACCTCGAAGACGACGACTTCGACGACGACGATCTCGACGATGACGACCTCGAGGACGACGACTTCGACGACGACGACGACCTCGATGATGACGACGACGACTTCGGCGAAGAAGAGGAAGAGGACGAGCAGGAGTTCTAAGCGGCTCGCTCGCGGGTTCACACGAACCTGAAGTGCCCCTCACTACATCCAGAAGCCGGCGCCCGGCCCCCATGCCGGCCGCCGGCTTTTTTCGCGTCCAACGCCTGCGTACCATTCAGGACCTGGAACCACGGAACACGGAAAGTGTGAGGGTCGACCACCGATCGACGGCTGCAGATCGACCAGGTTCTTGAGAAACCACAAAGTCACAAAGGGCACAAAGCAGATTGCTGACAGCGTGTCTTTCTTTGTGACCTTTGTGCCTTTGTGGTTCAACTTTTTCCGCGTCTTCCGTGTGTTCCGTGATTACTCAGATTTGTGCCGGCTGACCGCTGAAAGCTCCCCATGTTCCAGAAAGTCGACGAACCGAACTTCATCGCCGGCGAGCACGAGATGCTCCGCTTCTGGCAGGCGCAGGACGTGTTCCGCAAGCTGCAGGCCCAGAACGCCGACAAGCCGCACTGGAGCTTTCTCGACGGCCCCATCACGGCCAATAACCCGATGGGCGTCCACCACGCCTGGGGCCGCACCTACAAGGATGCGTTCCAGCGGTACCGGGCCATGACCGGCCGCAAGCTCCGCTACCAGAACGGCTTCGACTGCCAGGGCCTGTGGGTCGAGGTCGAAGTCGAAAAGGAACTCAACCTCGGCACCAAGACCGGCATCGCCGACTACGGCATCGACAAGTTTGTCCGCGAGTGCAAGAAGCGCGTGCTCAAATTCGCCGCGCGGCAGACGGAACAGTCGGTCCGGCTCGGCTACTGGATGGAGTGGGACGATCCGGCCGAGCTGCGGAAGCTGTCGGAGCACATCGGTGCTGATGATGTCGTCACGCTGAGAACTCCAAAGGGCGAAACCGCCAGCGGAACAGCGGAAGCGCTGACTGCGGAACTAGGGAACCCGCGCTGGGGCGGCAGCTACTTCACGTTCTCGACCGAGAACAATGAGACGATCTGGTCGTTCCTGAAGAAGTGCTTCGAGCGGAAGAAGATCTACCAGGGTCACGACGTGATGCCGTGGTCCGGCCGCGCCGGCAGCGCGTACTCGCAGATGGAAGTCGCCGACGGCCGCAAACTGACGACGCACCGTTCGTGCTTCGTACGGTTTCGCTTGATCGACAAGCGAGCGGCGCGACGTCAGTCCGCCGATGATCCGGGGGCTGACGCCGCCCGGCTCGCCGATGATACGGCCGAGTACTTGCTCGTCTGGACCACCACTCCATGGACGCTCACCTCCAACGTCGCCTGCGCGGTGAATCCCGACCTCGAATACGTCAAGCTGCGCGCGAAGAAGGACGGCGCACTCTACTACTTCGCCAAGGACAACCTGGAGTTCAAGCGGCTGGAAAAGGAATTCAAGGAGGGCTTCGGACGACCGGAATGGTCATGGCCGGAAGGAGTCGGCAAGCTCAAGAACATCGCGCAGCTGTTCAAGGAGCAGGGCGGCTACGAGATAGAAGGGACACTCAAAGGCGCCGAGATGATCGGCTGGCGGTATGAGGGGCCGTTTGATTCGCTTGAGGCGCAGCTGTCTGAGGGTGGACATCCGACAAGCGATCGGAAAGCAAATGCGAGGCTAGTAAATGACCGTCGCAGTGCAATTGCGTCCGACTCACAGACGATCGCAGCAACTCTGATTGATGTAACCAAATTCGTCGAGGCGGGCGGCGTGGTTGGCAGAGAGGCCGATTCGAAGGGAAGTGGGTCAGCAGAAGACATCGACACGCTTTGGTACGCGTTTGATCAACTCGCCATGCTCTGGGGGATGCATTCTGCTAATGCGCTTGAAGAGTGCCCGAGAAATGTCACACGCGCCATCGATAAGTTTCGATGGTACGACGCAACGCTGTTGAATCTCGATATTCCGGTCAGGCGAAGCGCGGAGTGGAAAGAGTTCGGACGACTCATGGAGGAGGTAGATCATGCGTCGGTTGGCGCTGAGTGCACCCTGTCAGCCGAATCAGTTCGCGAGATCAC
>JAEUIG010000283.1 GCA_016795125.1 Planctomycetaceae bacterium
CAGGGGACAGGCAAAGCCCATTCGACTGGTCTGTCCGTCAATTGTTGTCAGCCGGCAGAATCGCGAGCGAAACAGCGCTCCCTAGCGCCAGATTCACCACGGAGGACACGGAGACCACGGAGAAGAACCAGGAGTTAAGCGATTTTTCTCAGTGTCCTTCGTGTTCTCCGTGGTGAACTTCCTTCCTTTGCGGAGGTTGGCGCGGCTGACAATGCTCAATGGACGGAGCACGACAATTATTGTGCAAAGCCGCCTCGCCCTCCCGACGTGGGCGCGCGCCTTGGGTGTGTTTGTGCGGCTCCAGCGCGACGGGTACGATTCCCGCGACGCTTGAATCGCCACTCCAGGATCGGTTCCCATGCGATCTTTCCGCCGCCTGTCGATCTGTCTGGTCCTCTCGTCGCTGGCTCTGGCCGCTCCTCTGCATGCGGCCGATGACTGGCTGATCGTCGACGAGGACGACCGCTGCATCCGCATCGAAACGGACCTGCTCAAGGCGACAATACCCAAGAACAACCCTGTCCACTGGATGACGGGCATCGAGAAGCACTCGTTCGTCGACAAGACGACCGGGTTTCACGAACTCGGTGACGGCCTGATGGTCGTCGACTGGCTGATGGAGGCCGGCAGCGATCGGGAATGGCGGGACCAGCTCAAGCCGCTGGACCGGTACCTGTGGCACGAGTTCGAGACTGATCCGGCGCGCCGGGACTACGCGAGGATTTCGCAGGGGACGACGCGGCCGAAACGGATGGTGGAAGGGCCGCAACTGTGCCCTTTTATGAAACCGGTGCAGCCGACGGTCATTCGCGGTGACGACTTTGTCGCCGTGCAGACGCAGTACAGGTACGAGTACGGCGCCCCGGGCCGCAACTCCGGGTCGCAGTGGACACAGCTGGTCGTCTTTCCGAAGGGGAAGCGCTACTTCCTGCTGATGGACAAGATCGACACGGTCAACGACTCCGACGAAATGTTCCTGCGGAACGACACGCCCGGCTGCGTGCGGCACACGAACGGCGACACGTTCAGCGAGTTCTATTTCAGCTACCTGGGTGGACCGGACGGCCAGTACGTGCCGTCAAGCGAGTTCTTCGAGCCGTTCCCCTCGGATACGAAGTACCAGTACATCCGCGGCCGGGAGCCGATGCCGGAACGGTTCTTCCGCGCGTACCATCTCCGCAATCCGGAGACCGGCGCCGACGGTCCGTGGCTTGGCGGCCTGACGCTGGAACCGTCGGTCGTCTACGAAGCCTGGTGCAACATGTGGCCGGGCAACATCATCGTGCTCATTGAAGAGTGCTATGGGAAACCGATCAAGGCGGGGGAGTCGTTCAGCGAAGCGTTTATTGTCGGCTACTTCGACGACATCGCCGAGATGACGGCCGTGTATGACGCGCACAAGGGGAACACGAAGCTGGTCGTCGACAAGTCCGGCTGGCGACTGGAGAAGTGACGCGTCGCGGGTCGATGAAGTGTCAGAATGGAACGCGGATGAACGCAGATTGAAGAGATTGACGCAGATTCGCTGTTGGTCCCCTGACGCCAAATGACATGGGGTGCGGATTCGCCTGAAAGAGGAAGCAGGTGTCGCTGGAATTGCCGCGAGATGCCGCCTCTGAACGGATCGGCCGATAGCCGCGCGTCGCCAGCCGGTGAGCAGTGGATGGCCGAGAGTCGCCTCGCCTCTCTGCTCCTTCAATCTGCGTCGATCTTTTCAATCTGCGGCAACTGCGTTCCATTCGTCGCCGTCGAACAAAAGCGTTGCCTGCGGGCCGGGTTCGGCTAGAATCGTGAACGGTCTCCAGGGAGGCGCGGCGTGTCGGCGCTATCGTTTCGCATCGGACTGATTGTGCTAGGCGGCGTACTTGGCATCGCCGCGTGCGCCTCGGCCGATGTCGTCATGCTCAAGAACGGCGGGCAGGTGCGCGGCCAGTTGCAGACGGCCGTTGATGCGCCGGTGGTCGTCGTCAATACGCTCCTGGGGGGCACGGTCGCGATCGATCAGTCGGACATCGACAACATCGAGCGCCGCTCGCTGCTGGTCGAAGAATACGAATCG
>JAEUIG010000289.1 GCA_016795125.1 Planctomycetaceae bacterium
TCGAGGATTCCCGTCAGCAAAGAGAGCGGATAGCTGAGCGCCAGGTACAGCAAACAGGTCAACAGACCTAACTCCAGGATCGCGCCGGTGCTGCGGGCCTGGATGTAGTATTCCTTGCTCAGTTCAACGACGGTAATCACCGAGCAGACCGCCGTGTCCTTGAACAGCGCGATGAAGTCGTTTGTGACCGGCGGAATGACCAGTCGCGTCGCCTGCGGGACGATGACCCGCCGCAGCGCAAGCCACTTCGACATCCCGAGCGCCAGTGCCGCTTCCATCTGGCCGCGTGGGACTGCCTGGATGCCAGCGCGATAAATCTCCGATTCATAGGCGGAGTAGTTGATCGCCAGCCCGATCACCGCCGCCCAGAACGCGTTGATCGACACGCCGATTTCCGGCAGCAGAAAAAAAATGACGTAGAGCTGCAGCACCAGCGGCGTCCCGCGGATGACTTCGACATAGGTGGTCATCGGCCAGCGGAGCCAGCCGGGACCGAACAGCCGCCCGAGTGCGAGCAGCAGCCCGCACAAGACGGCCAGCGGCATGGATGTGACCGACAGCAGGACCGTCATCGCGGTGGCTTTGAGCAGCAGCGGACCGCGCGTGCGGATCACGTCCCAGCCCCGTTCGGCGATGTAGCCCGCGGGCGGTTCGGGGCGTGGAGCATCACCAGCGTCCACGGCCCCAGCCCCGGTCGGGACATATTCATCCTGGGCGTTCGTCTCCAGCCCGCGATGGACCTGCGTGCTGTTCCACAGTCCGTACCTTTCGAAGATGCGCCGCAGGCTCCCATCGCGCAGGCCGGAGATGATGGCCTCATTGACGGCCGCCAGCAGCGGTTCGTCGCCGTTGCGGACCAGTGCGACATAGTCCCCGCTGCCGACCGGCGGCCCCGCGTGCTTCAGCCTGGGAAACCCGTCGCGGTAGAACACTGCCACAGGGAGGTCCTGCAGATTGGCATCGATGCCGTCGACCGCCAGTTCGACGGCCCGCATGGCGTCCGTCGCTCCGTCAAACCGCACAATTTCCACGGTCTCGGGAAAGTGCTCGGCCAGGTAGTCGTCCGCCGCCGAGCCGCCGAGCACGGCCACGCGCCACTTCGGCTCTCGCGGCCGGGCAAGGTCGTCGCAGCTGTTGAGCGTCGCATCATCGACTCGCGCCAGAAGCTGCAGTTCATAGACGTAGTACGGAATCGACGTTCCGTAGCGGGCGGCGCGGGATGGAGTCCATTCGTACCCGTTCAGCACCACGTCGATGTCGCCGCGATCGAGCAGGTCCGGGAGCTTGTCCCACTGCCCCTGCTGAAACTGTGCGCGGACGCCGAGCTTCGCCGACAGGTACTCCGCGAAATCGACTTCAAAACCCTGAATCTGCGTCGGATCGTCGTCGCGGGGAAAAACGAACGGACCGCCACCTTCCTGGTCGGCTCCCCAGATCAACGTCCCCCGCTGCCGGATCGTTTCCAGCGTGTCCTGTGCATCGGCCGACAACGCGGACAAGAGCAGCGCCGCCGCGACGCATCCCCAACTTGCAATTTGCAATTTGAGATTTGCATTTTGCAATGAACTTCTCCCTGGGCTGCCGCTACGTCGTCGATCGCGCGAAGTGAGCGCGTTCACAAGCCGGAGTTGGAAACGATGGCCATAGTGGCGCCCGGTCTGCTTCGCCACGCCCTTCCCATTGGTCAGGGCGTGCCACCCGAGCGCCGTGTTCAAACTGTTGCTGTGCAGCCAACTCCGCTCGCGGAGCGCGGGACTACACCCGCCCGAAGACGAACATCGTGATGTCGTCGTTCTGCGGCCGGCCGGCGGCGTGCTGCTTGACGTCTTCGCGGATCGCCGGCCCGAGCCCCGCCGGCGACAGCGTGCTCTGGTGTACGAACGACTGCAATCGCTCGATCGTGTACAGCTCGCTGTTAGGGTTCATGGCCTCGCTGACGCCGTCCGTGTAGATCACGATCGTGTCCTGCGGTTCGAGCTTGCGCTCGACGGCCTGATACTCGAACCCTTCGACCACTCCCAGGGGGACGCCCACGGTGCTGTCATCAAACTCGACGACCTCTCCCGACGCACGGCGGATCAGCGGCGACATGTGCCCCGCGTTGACCACCGACAGCTTGTTCTTCTTCGGATCGAGCAGGGCCAGGATAAACGTGACGAACCGGCCTTCGACGGCCTTCGCGCACATATGATTGTTCAGCCGCGTGACGGCATCCGCCGCGTCGCTGACGTACTCGATGATGTTGCGGACCGCGCTCGACAGCCGCGACATCACCAGCGACGCCGGCACCCCCTTCCCCGCCACGTCTCCAAACGCAATGCCGATCCTCCCGTCCCGCAGCATGACGATGTCGTAGTAATCCCCGCCAACTGCCTGCGCCGCCTCGTACGTCGCGAAGAACTCGTAGCCGGGAATCTGCGGCATTTCATCGGGCAGCAATGCGTGCTGCACGCGCCGCGCGATGTCCATCTCCGCGTCCTGCTTCTGCTTTTCGACGTGCGAGACCATCAGCCGCGCACTCTCGTAGCTGAGGGCCGCCTGGCCGGCGACCGTCACCATCAGCTCCAGATCGTCCTTCTTGAACTGCGCCAGTGGATTCTGCGTGTCGATGTTGATGACGCCCAGCGGTTCGCCTGCAAGACTCAGCAGGGGGACGCACATCATCGACCGGATCGTCAGCGAGGAGATCGATTCACTGGCCCGGAACCGCGAATCGCTGGCGGCGTCCGCCGAGAGGATCGCCTGCTTGTTCTCCAGCACCTGCTGCAGGCTCGTGCGGCTGATCTTCACGGAGTCGTCGTCTGTACTCCGGCGATGCTTGATGGCCCGCGGCACCATGCGCCCGGACGTCTCATCACGCAGCAGAATGCAACCCCGGTCGGCGTGCGGAAAGATCTCAAACAGCGAATCGAGCACCTTCGGCAGCAGCTTTTCCGTGTCGAGCGTGCCGACGACCGCGCGGGAAATCTCCAGCACGGCCTTCAGCTTGGCCTGCGGCTGCGCGTCCAGCATCCCGAACGTGCCGGCCGCGCCGACAGCGCCCATGATGGTCGAGCTGGCGTCGTCGCTGGTGACGTCCAGATTGAACGCGTCCGTTTCGCTCAACGTCGGCTTGGAGACCGCCGACGGATCGTCCGACTCGAACCGCAGCAGAATCGGGCCGACCTTGATGCGGTCGTCGTGCTGCAGCGCGACCGGCGCCTCGATCCGCTTTCCGTTGACGAACGTGCCGTTCCCGCTGCCCAGGTCTTCAAAAACGAAGTTGCCGCCGTCACGAATCACGCGCGCATGCTTGCGCGAGACCATGCTCGACTGCAGCTGGATGTCGCACTCCGGCAGCCGGCCGAGCACGAACTCCGCTTCCCCGATTTCGTACGGCGTGGCCTGGCCGCCCTGCAGCAGGACCAGTCTGGGCATGGCTCGCAACCTTCTGCATCGAACTCCCGGTCGCCTGCGGCTCCCCGCTAAACGGCACGACCGAAGATCGTCTCTACATTACCACGCAGCACCTGCCGCCCCAAAGCCACTGCGGCGGATTCACTCCAGCCGCGGCCCACGACGAAATCTTCCGCCAGCACCTTCGCCAGCACCCGGCGGTACATCCGGAACTTCGGCAA
>JAEUIG010000330.1 GCA_016795125.1 Planctomycetaceae bacterium
CGGCGGTCGCCGAGACGCTGCGCACCGGACTGCCAGGCACGGCGCGCTCGTGCATCCTCGTGTACCTGCTGGGCGGGCCGCCGCATCTGGACACGTTTGATCCGAAGCCGCTTGCGCCGGCGGAGGTCCGCGGCCCGTTCGGGACGATCGCCACGAGCTTGCCCGGAGTGCAGTTCTGCGAGCATCTGCCGCGACTGGCGGCGGGACTCGACCGGTACTCGATCATCCGCTCGGTCAGTCATCGGAACAGCAATCACACTCCGATGATTTATTACACGCTGACGGGCCGGCACACGGCGCTGCCGGAACAGGACAACGACGTCCGCCCGCCGCAACGCACCGACTTCCCGCACATCGGCTCGGTCGTGACCAAGCTGAAAGGCACATCGTCCGCGCTGCCCGGGTACATTGCGATTCCCGAGGTCGCCGTGCGCAGCAGCCTGTCGGGAGAGTTCAAGCGTGTGCGTTCCCCGCTGCGCGGCGGATCGGCCGGGTTTCTCGGCGCGAAATACGATCCGCTGATGATGAACGGCGAACCGGGGCAGGCGGACGCCGTCTCGGATTTCGTTTCGCCGGGTGAGATCTCGGAATCGCAGTTGTCGCGGCGGGCCTCGCTGCTGTCGGTGCTGGAAGGAGGCCCGCGAGCGGCGCGGCAGCGCGCGTATCAGGACCTGCGCGACCAGGCGCTGATCCTGACGGGGACCGCGAGCAGTGCGCGGCAACTGTTTACGCTGGAGGACGAACCGGCCGCCGTCCGGGAGCGCTACGGTGCGCACCGGTTCGGGAAGGCGCTGCTGGTCGCGCGGCGGCTGGCGGAGGCCGGTGTCCCGCTGATTGCCGTGCACTTCAACGAGATGACGATCTGCGACGGCTGGGACACGCATTCCAAGAACTTCGAGGCGTGCCAGTCGGAGCTGCTGCCGATGCTCGACCAGGGAATGTCGGCCCTGATTGAAGACCTCGACGCACGCGGCCGGCTCGACGAAACGCTCGTCCTCTGCCAGGGAGAGTTCGGGCGGACTCCGAAGATCAACAGCAACGCCGGACGGGACCACTGGGGACCCTGCTCCTCCACGTTGCTGGCCGGCGGCGGAATTGCCGGGGGCATCGTTCATGGAGCATCCGATGCGATCGGCGGGTATCCCCTGCGCGATCTCGTCGATCCGGTCGACGTGCAGGCCACGCTGTACCATTGCCTGGGTCTCGATCCGCGCGCCCACATCCGGGATCAGGAAGGCCGGCCGTGGGAGATCAGCACGGGACGGGTGCTGACCGAACTGCTGTGACGCCGGTTCGGACCATTGGAAAGGACGACGACCCGTGTCCACGACTGTCCTGACGGTCAGCGTGCTGCTCCTTCCGGCCGTGTGGGGCTGGCTGACGGAAACCGTACTGCGGCGAGTGTGGCCGCGAAGTCCGTCTCCGCCGGCACCGACACCGCCATCGTCGAGACCAGCGCTGCCCGGCGCCGGAGCGGCGTCGGTCGACTTTCAGATCTGAGGGAGCGGAACTGCTGTGGATCCGGCGCTGCTTGAGTTCGCACGATTGGCGCCACTGGGATTTGCAGTGGGGGCCTACGGGACCCTGGTCGGCGCGGGGGGCGGGTCGATCCTCGTTCCGGTGCTGCTGCTGATGCTGCCGGACGAATCTCCGGCCACGCTCACCGCGATGTCGCTGGCCGTAGTGTTCTTTAATGCGTACAGCGGCACGATCGCCTACATGCGGATGGGGCGGATCGACTATTACGCCGGCACGCTGTTCTCCGTGGCGGGTGCGCCGGGCGCCGTCCTGGGCGTGCTGCTTGTGCACCAGGTGCCGCGGGGGCTGTTCGAACCGGTGTTCGGCGTGCTGCTGATTGCAATCGGTGCGCTGCTGGTGTTCGACCCGCTGGGGTCGCATCCGCCGGACGGGGAATCGGCGCATGCGGTTCGGCCGGAGCGCATGCGGGCCGGATCGATCGGCAGCGCATACATCGCGGTGCTGTCGAGCCTGCTGGGAATCGGCGGCGGGATCATCCACGTGCCGTTTCTGATCCGGGTGCTGCGGATGCCGCCGCACGTCGCGACCGCGACTTCGCATTTTGTACTGACGTTCATGGCGCTCACAGCGACGATAACACACGTCGTCCTGGGTGAGTTCGCCTCGCAGATCGACCGCACGATGTATCTGGCGGTCGGAGTGATGATGGGCGCTCCGCTGGGCGCCGCCGTCTCCGGCAGGGTGCGTGGCTCGCTGATCGTGCGGCTGCTCGCCGGGGCGCTTTGCCTCGTCGGCATCCGGCTGCTGTTGCGAAT
>JAEUIG010000374.1 GCA_016795125.1 Planctomycetaceae bacterium
TCGAATGTCGACAACAAGTGTGTAGGTCAGGCTGTGCCCGACATAATCCGCATCTGGCCCGCCCCAGACTTCGGATGCCTCATTCCGAGTCCTTGCGGATTGCGTCAGGCACAGCCTGACCTACGTCGTTCCTGCCTCTGCAAACTCCTCCGTTTCCTCTGTTCCCTCCTGTTGTTTCCCTTCTTTCGAATCACGGATGACCTCCCCACCTCGCATCGACGGCTCCCACGGCGAAGGCGGCGGGCAGATAGTGCGCACGTCGCTGGCTTTGGCGATCGTCACCGGGCGCGGCGTCGCGATCGACAACATCCGCGCCGGCCGCAAGGAGCCGGGGCTGAAGCGGCAGCATCTGACCGCCGTGAATGCCGCGGCCGAAATCTGCGGCGGGCGTGTGACCGGGGCGGCCGTCAGGTCGCGGGCCGTCACGCTGGAACCCGGCCCAGTCCGGCCAGGCAACTATCACTTCAACGTCGGCTCCGCCGGCAGCGCCACGCTGGTCCTCCAGACCGTCCTCCCGGCACTCCTCATCGCCGACGGCCCATCGTCACTCATCCTCGAAGGGGGCACCCACAACCCCTGGTCGCCGCCGTTCGATTTCCTCCAGCGCGTCTACCTCCCGCTGGTCGAACGCATGGGCCCGCGTGTCATCGCGCGCCTCGAACGCCCCGGCTTCTACCCCAAAGGGGGCGGCCGCTTCGTCGTCAGCGTGCAGCCGTCACCCACGCTGCGCGGCTTTGACCTGCTGGAGCGGGGCGAGATCGTCGCCACCCGGGCGCGCGTCCTCCTGTCGAACCTGCCGCCGCACATCGCCGAGCGCGAACTCGACACCGTCGTCAAAAAACTCCGCTGGCGACGCGACCAATGTGCCATCGACGAACTCCCGAGTCACGGACCGGGCAACGTCCTCACCCTCGAAGTCGAATCCGAACACGCGACCGAACTGTGCACAGCGTTCGGCCGCCTCGGCATCCGCGCTGAACAGGTCGCCCGCGAAGCCATTGCTGACGTCGAGGCCTACCTCGCCACCGACGCCCCGGTCGGCCCCCACCTCGCCGATCAACTCCTGCTCCCCCTCGGCCTCAGCGCCAGGCAGGCCCGCGAACGCGGCGAGGCAACCGGCGGCGGCAGCTTCCGCACCCTTCCACTGACCGAACACTCCACCACCCACATCGAACTCCTCCGCACCCTCCTCGACATCCAAATCGAAGTCACCCCAGCCCCCGACGCCGCCACCTGCACCGTCCGCGTCAGTCCATAAAGTAAGGTTCACCGCGGAGTTCGCAGAGTACGCAGAGAAGTAAACCCGTCTCTGCCTTTCTCCGCGCACTCTGCGTGCTCTGTGGTGAATTCATTTGCCGATTGCCAAGTGCATCGCGTTGGCTGAATTCGACGGAAGGAATTGAACAGAAGGTCACGAAGGACGCGAAGAAAGAAGTAGAAGCCCGAACGGGTTGTGTGAAGCGATACATTCGAGGCAAAAAAATCCATAGGTCGAGTCTCGTCCGTAACTCATTCTCTTTGTGTCCTTCGTGACCTTCTGTCCAATTTCTTCTTCCATTTCTTTCTGTCACAAAGACGCGAAGCAGGAACCAGGTCTGTGCTCCGTGACCTCCTCCGTTTCCTCCGTTCCCTCCTGTTTTTTCCACCTCGACGAGCCCGCTGGCGGTTCGCACCCGTCTCCCCCTGCGGTATCCTCAACGGGTGATACGATCCTCTGCTGTCCCGCGAACGACGGTGTGCATCTTGACTGCTGCAACTCAGACTGTGCGATCGACGATTGAGGGAAGCATCCGGCTCCTCGCGGCGGCAGTCCTGCTTGCCGGCGTGCTCCGTGCCGATGATACGGCCACCGCGCCGACCACCGAACAGCTGGCGTTTTTCTCCGAACACATCGAGCCGCTGCTCACGCAGCGATGCCTCAAGTGCCACTCCGGCGACGAGCCGAAAGGCGGACTGTCGCTCACAACGCGCGAAGCCCTCCTGACCGGCGGCGACTCCGGCCCCGCTCTCGACCCCGCTGATCCCGCAGCGAGTCTCCTGCTGTCTGCGATCCGGTTCGAAGGTCCCGAGATGCCCCCGACCGGGAAGCTCCCCGCCGCCGAAATCGAACTGCTCACAAAGTGGATCGAGCTGGGCGCACCGATGAACCCCATCATCGTCGCCCCGGCCGCCCACGCCGGTCCCCCCGAGGTGAACGACGAGACCCGCAATCACTGGTCGTTCCGCCCGCTGGAGCGCCCACCGGTTCCCGCCGTCCAGCAGGCCGAATGGGTCGTCAACCCGATTGATGCGTTCGTTCTCGCAAAACTCGAAGCGGCTGGACTCGCGCCCAGCCCTCCGGCGGCCCCGCGCGAACTCATCCGCCGGCTGCACTACGATCTCCTGGGACTGCCGCCCGACGTCGCGAACGTCGAATTCTTCGCCGCCAGCCCCACGCGCGAGGCCTGGCAAACGGCCGTCAATCGCTGGCTCGATTCACCGCAGTACGGCGAGCACTGGGCGCGGCACTGGCTCGATCTCGTCCGCTACGGCGAATCCAACAGTTACGAGCGCGACAATCCCAAGCCGTTCGTCTGGCGCTACCGCGACTACGTCATCGATGCGTTCAACAGCGACAAGCCGTTTGACCGGTTCACGCTCGAACAGCTCGCCGGCGACGAAGTCGATTCACCGACGCGGGAGACGATCATCGCCACCGGCTACTACCGGCTCGGACTGTGGGACGACGAGCCGGTCGACAAGGAACTGGCGTTCTACGACGGACTGGACGACATCGCCGCCACCACCGCGCAGGCGTTTCTCGGCCTCACGATGAACTGCGCCCGCTGTCACGCGCACAAGATCGACCCCATCCCCCACGAAGACTACTACCGGTTCCTCGCGTTCTTCCGCAACGTGCGACACTACGGCGTCCGTGCCGATCCCACGGTGTTCGAAGCCTCGGTCTGCGATATCGCCACTCCCGAGCAGCGGGCCGGCTACCAGGCGCGCAAAGCGGAGTTCGACGCGCGGCTGGCGTCGCTGCGGCAGCAGCTGGACGCGATCGAGGAGCCGGTCCGCGCGCAGCTGCAGGGGGGCGAGATCGACGACTTCAAGAACGAGTCGGTGCGGCCGGACATCCTGCAGAAGCACGTCGGCGAGTTCCTGACGCAGGCTCAGTTCGACGACTACGCGCGTCGCCACGGGGAATGGAAAGACCTGCGGGAACATCCGCCTGCCGGCCTGGAGCAGGCGCTGTGCGTGAAGGAGCACGGCGCGGATTCCCCGCCCACGTTCATCCTCGCGCGCGGCAATCCCGCCGCGCCGACGACCGAGGTGCAGCCCGGCTTTCCGCAGGTGCTCTCCGCACCGGATCCCGAGATCGTGCCGGTCGGCGGCACGAGCAGCGGACGGCGGCTCGCGCTCGCAAAGTGGATCGCCAGCCCGCAGAACCCGCTGACCGCGCGGGTGATGGTCAACCGCATCTGGCAGTGGCACTTCGGCCGCGGGCTGGTCCGGTCCAGCAACAACTTCGGCCTGCAGGGAGACCGGCCGACGCATCCCGAGCTGCTGGACTGGCTGGCCGTCGAGTTCATCGAGCAGGGCTGGAGCATCAAGCAGCTCTCCCGAATGATCCTCGC
>JAEUIG010000387.1 GCA_016795125.1 Planctomycetaceae bacterium
AAGCGGAGCTTCTTGGCAGTGCGTTCCCGAACGGAGTTCGGGAACGAGGGCGTTGGGGATGTTGGGCGTGGCGCGGAGACCTGCGGTCGCACATGCGGCACGTTCGGAGACCGGCCGCAACGTCACTTCTCTGAATCCTGAATCCCGACTCCTGAATCCTCTTTACGACACCCAGAGTTCGACGCGTTCGCGCAGCATGGGCGGGAAGCGCTTGTCGACGGCGCGTTTGACCTGCGATTCCTGGTAGCGCGTGCTGAAGTGCGCCAGGATGATCCGCTCGTTCTGGAACTTGTCGGCACGCTCGATGATGTCGTCGAGATGCGTGTGGCCGAACTTGTGGATCTTTTCCTTCTTGTGTTCGGGCCGGAAGAAGGTCATCTCGGTGATCAGGATCTTCGCCTCGTAGATAGCGGGATGTGCATCGAGGCCGGCCGGCGCCGTGTCGCCGCAGTAGCAGACAAGCGGCACGCGGACTTCGGCGCTGACATCGACTCCCGAATAACGCAGGTCGCGAATCTGATCGCCGCTCAGGTTCTGGTACTCCGGACGCAGCTTGCGACGACGGTCCCAGATAATGCACCCGCGCGACGGAACGGTGTGGCGAGTATCGAACGCCGTCATCACATGTTCGCGCGACAGCTCGAACTCATCCCCCGACTTGACGCCGACGAGCTGGCACACCATGCGACCGCGATCGAGCCGCTGCCAGGCACGCAGCATGCGGTCGACCGGCTCGAGGACTTCCTCCGGCACGTAGATTGTCGGGGGCTCCATCTTCATCATGCGCCGCCGGGCGACGTACGCCGGCAGGGCGCACATGTGGTCGAGGTGCGCGTGGGAGATGAAAAACGTCGGCGTTCCCATGAATGACCACGGACTGCCGCCGAGGTCAAAGCCGAGCTTCAATTCCGGAATTCGCCAGTAACTCTGGACCGCGGCGCGCGAGTAGCCTTCGACCGTCAGGCCGGCATGCGTGATCGTCTTGACCGGCAGATTCTCGACCATCGTGGGGAGCGAGCAGAACGAGGTGTGGCGTTGGCAAGCGGAACGGGCCGCAGAATAAAGGATTCGCGTCCGGCGTTCGAGGTTCGCGGGAGAGGGAACCGGTCAGACGTTCGGCGCCGGGGGGGAGACAGAGGTCGGAAGTCAGAGGTCAGAAGTCAGCACGCAACGTTCCGACCTCAGACTTCTGACCTCCGACTTCCGCCGCTTACGGCAGTTGCAGTCCGTCGTGGGCGAGCTTGACGTGCGGCGGGAGGCGGGCGTTGGTGGCCTCGTAATCGAGGCGGTGTGAGACGTGCGTCAGGTAGGCGCGGCGGGGCTTCACGCGGTCGATGACTTCCAGCGCCTGGGCGACGTTGAAATGGGTGGGATGCGGCTCGTCCCAGAGAGCATCAATGACGAGCACGTCCAGGTCGGCCAGCAGGGGCCAGGATTCGTCGGGGATCGCGTTGCAATCCGTCGCGTAGGCGACGTTTCCGATGCGAAACCCGAGGACCGGAGTGATTCCATGCATCAGCCGGAACGGCCGCACGACGACGCCTGCCAGCTCAAACGGCTCCGTACCGATCCGCACGAACTCCAGTTGCGGGCGGGAATGCAGGCTGTCGGCGATCGCCTCATCGAAGGCATATGAGAACGTGCGCCGCAGGATCGCTTCGACCTCTGCTTCGCAATAGAGACGGACGGCGCCGCGGAGCTTGTAGCCGAAGATCCGCACATCATCGAGTCCCATGATGTGGTCGGCATGGGCGTGCGTGAAAACGATGGCCTCGATGTGGTCGATCTGTTCGCGGACCAGTTGCAGGCGAAGTTCCGGCGGCGTGTCGATCAGGAACGCGCTGGCGGCTGTACGGACAGCAGCGCCGGCGCGGGTTCGCTGGTTGCGGACGTTGGCCGATGTGCACACGCTGCAGCGGCAGCCGATCATCGGCACGCCCATGCTGGTCCCGGTGCCCAGCAGGGTCCAGGCGGCCGAGGCATCATTCTCCCGCATCACCGCTCTCCGGATCACAGTACTCGCACACACCGTCCGCCGTGACGAGCAGCAGCCGGTCGGTGAGGGGATGGTCCATGTTGGCAAAGTCCTCGCGGACGCGTCCCCGCACATGCTCAATCATGTCCGGGGACTTTACGCTGACGGCGACGAACAGGTCCCGGCCGGGGAGTCCGATCGCCAGGTCGCCCCCGGCGGCGGCGCGCAGTCGTGACGTGAAGTCTCCGCTCACCAGTCGCGCCGCGTTATAGGAGTCCGAGGAATCCGGCATGAGCAGCGATGCCGCACCGGACTCCGTACCGGCGACGGCCAGTTCCATGGGATGGCGCTCAAAATAACGCTCCAGGTTCGTCAGGGACAGGCTGTGGAGTTCATCCGGCGTCAGCTGCCAGTCGGCCAGCAACTCCTGCGGGATGTACCAGTAGGCCTGTGCTTCGTCGACCACATACAGGACCGCCAGTCCGGCGACCCACGGCATGCCGACGAACCGGGCGAATTTCTCCTGCCACACGGATTCGGGATAAAGCATCGGCATGATGCGATCGCGGACGCGATCCAGCGGCGGACGGGTTTGGGCATCGCCCCATTCCTGCACCTGGACGACGGTCGCGAGCGCCGGGGTGACGATATCCTCGAATCGGTCCGGCGCACGGACATACGACCTGTAGAAATTGAACAGGTTCAGGATCGATCCGCCGACCGTGATCTGCAGTCCGTCGCCGAGACTGCACGGCAGCAGTGGAAATCGGCGGCGCGCCAGTTCGAGCACCCGTTCCGCGAACACTTCCGGCGGATCGGCAGGCTCGTCGGTGAATTCGATGGATTGCAGCACCATGCGGCACAGGGTCGTCAGCTCGGGATCGACGACCCGTCCGTGGACGAGAGTCGCAACGACCACGATCGGCCCGTCGCGCAGGACCCAGAGCTGCCAGGTGCGCCATTCTTCACGCTGGAAGGGCCGTTGCCACCATTTGGTCGGCGTCTGAAAGGCCGATTCACCCGTGCGGCAACTCAGGCAATGCGGTACGCCGGGGTCGCCGATCTGCCTGACATTGCGAACCTGCGGAAACGGACCTGTCAGCGATCCGGTCGTGGAAACGGCGGCCTGTTCTGGCGAACGGGTCCACATTGCATGAATCGCAAGGAACGCGCCGCTGTCTGACGGCGAGAGCGTCTGGGAGCCGCTGCCTTCCTGAACACGCCATTGCGGGGGGTGCCAGATGCGGAACCAGCCGGACGGACCGGTGAGAGAATTCCAACCGTCGATTGCTGAGCCGGACACGGACTGCCTCCTTGGACCTTGGCGTGCGAACAGGATCGCGAGTGACTATGTGTGTTCGCCGCTGGACTGCTTGCTCATCTCGACGAAGGTCATGCGGAGTTCGTGCAGCGACATGCTCAGCAATTTCTCTTCGTGGGGAGTCAGGTTGCCGCGAGTTTTTTCATCGATCACGCCGAGGAGATCGATGAAGTGCCGTGCGAGCGGCAACCGCTGGACGGGCTGTTCTTCTCCCGGACCTGCGAGCAGTCCGAGGGCCGCCATCGCCTGGGTGGCGAGCATCTGGATCAGCGTGGACAGGTCGGCGCTTGGCAGACGGGAGTAGGGATTGGGACTGTCCGACGGTGTTGGGGCCGGTTTCCCGGCGGCCTGCTCATCGCGCAGCCGGTCTTCGGCCTTGACGCGATCTTTCCAGTCCTCGTCGGAGTGGATTTCGATCTGCGGACCATCGTTGGGAGTTTCTGGCATGGCGAGCCTTTCTGTGTTTCGCTGGCACATTCTACGCAACATCACGGTGCAAAGTCGTTTCCCACGGCGATGCGGAAATCGGCGACGACGATTCGACGAGATCTGATGCGTTGCGTCGCGCCGGCCCGGGCGACGAGTGCCCAGTCTGCGTGCAGAGCTGTCACTGAAATGACCGCAGGAGCGGGCGGCGACGTGCGGGACAGGTCGTCGATGGAAATCCGTCAAATCGAGTTCTACGCCGGTTTTTGCAGCAATAAGGCGAGTCGGAGATTGCGAGAACCAGGTGGAGGGGCGTCTTGGCACACACTTTGCTTTTCTGATCTTTCGCCCGCGAGGAACTGCGGGACAGACAGACAGGAGGTTGGACCATCATGAATGATGGCCGGGGGTGTGGCCGGACACGACCTGTGTCGGGTCGCAGCCGGGCGAGCGCCCACACTCTCGGCCACCGTTCATGACCGACTTCACCCCCGCGGCGAGAGACCCGGCCTGCTATGGCAGCCGGGTCTCTTTCTTTTGCGCCCGCTATAATCCGGCGCCATGAACAGCACTCCTCCTCCTCCGCGCGTCTGCAGCTTCGAAAGCCGTCGCCGGGAAGAGATGCACAATCTGCTGGAACGCTGCGGTGCACGGCCCACCGTCGCCCCGTCCATGCGGGAAGTGCCGCTGAGCGAGAATGCGGCGGCGTTCGAGTTCGCCGATCATCTGCTGAACGGGCAGATTGATGCCGTGATCTGCCTGACCGGCGTCGGCATCCGGACATTGCTGGAAACGGTCTGCGAGCGGTTTGACCGCCGGCAGATTCTCGACGCACTCGAGCAATGCCGGATCATCGTCCGCGGTCCCAAGCCGGTCGCCGTGCTCCGTGAATGGAACATCCACGTTGACCATCGCGCCCCGGAACCGAACACCTGGCGCGAACTGCTGCAGATGCTGGACGATGAGCACGTGCCGCTTGCCGGAGAAACAGTCGCCGTGCAGGAATACGGCAAGCCGAGTTCCGAACTGTGCGCGGCGCTCACGGAACGCGGCGCGCGCGTGGTTGCCGTACCGGTCTACAAATGGATGCTGCCCGAGGACACCGCGCCTCTGGAATCCGCCGTGCGGCAGACGGTCGCCGGCGCGTTCGATGCGCTGATGTTCACCAGCGCCTGGCAACTCAACAGCGTGCTGGAGGTCGCCGCCCGCCTGGGTGTTCGCGATGAGTGGCTGGCCGCAGCGAATCGCTGCGTGATCGCGAGCATCGGACCGACGGCCAGCGAAACGCTGCGCGAGTCGGGACTGGCTCCCGACCTGGAGCCGTCGCACCCGAAAATGGGGCACCTCGTGAAGGAGACGTGCGAACGGGCGGCCGTGCTGCTGGCGGCAAAATGCGCAGGCCAAGCTCCCGCCTGACATGACCCGCAATTCACGCCGGCCCATTGATCGCACAACTCTTCTGGAATTACCGCTGAATCCGTCAGGCACAGCCTGATCTACGTGAACTCTGCGACGGCGAGGTTGAGCCGTTCCATGAGGCGGTCGAGTTCGGCGGACGTTTCTGGGTCGAGCGACCACTTGTACGGCTTGCGGCGACGGTCGGTCGAGAAGATGCCCTGGCGGTGGAGCAGATGCTTTTCGACGGCGAGGAATCCGTCGAGACCGGCCTGCAGCTGCAGCGAGACGAGGGCGCAGATCTGCAGCGACAGCTTGTAGATCGCGTCTTCATCCTGGCGTTCGAGTGCACGCCAGAGAGCGACGATGGCCGGGAGGAATTCCATGCCGGGCATGGTGCCGGCGATGCCGCGGCGATAGCTGTCGACCAGGGCAATGCCGCCGGAGCCTTCGTAAATGCGGGCGCGACGTTTGGTGCCGTCGCGCAGCAGCGACAGGTTGGGCCCCAGCGGGTTGGCCTCGGGCTTAAAGAGGATCTTGTCGGGTCCGAATTCGTCGAGCAGGCGGATGGAAACCGACAACGGGATCTCGCGGCCGACATACGAGGACGCATCCTGCACGATGAGCGGCAGACCGACTTGAGTGGCGATCGTGGCGAAGTACTCGGCGAGTGCTGCATCCGGGAGCGCGGTGGTCGTCGGCGGGATGGCCATGACGGCGTCGGCGCCGGCGTCTTCGGCCGCGCGGCCGTAGATGACCGCCTGGGCGGTGCTTTCTGCGCCGATGCCGGCGAAGAATACGCCGCGCCCGCGCTTCAGGCTGCCGAGCAGGCGCGTCAGGTGGATACGCTCGTCGGCCGTGAGCCGCAGCAGTTCCGACACCATGCCAGTGCCGAAGCCGTTGGCTCCGTGGGCGAAGGCCCAGTCGATCTCGCGGGCGAGCGAATCTTCGTCGATGGAATCATCGTCGTGAAATGGCGTGTGCGCGATCGGCAGCACGCCGGCAATCGAGGGCAACTTGCGGGCGAGGGGAGGCATGAATCGTTCCGGAAGGGCCAGAAACCATCGTGAACTGCGAGGGTGACGCAGTTACAATCGCACTATACCCCAGGAGGCATCCACCGGCATGTCCACGCTCGTCGCTGCAGACCCGGAATTCAGGGCTGATTCTACATTGACCGCCGAAGAACTGGCGGCGCGAATCGGCGCCGTCCCGCTGTGGCGAGTCCGCACAGATCCGTCCCCAGGTACGGCCACCGAAGCGGACGTCGAACGCATTCGACGCGACGAAGATCGACTTTGCGAGTTGATCGACGGTGTGTTGGTGGAGAAAGCCGTGAGCGACAAGACTGCCTTTGTAGCCGCCGAGTTGATTTTCTTCCTCAGCACTTTCGCCCGTCCAAAGAGACTTGGCTGGGTGCTTGCCCCCGACGGCTACGTGTGGCTATTTGAACGACTCCTGCGAGCGCCTGATGTCTCGTTCGTTCGTCGAGAACAGCGACCGGGCGGCGAAGTGCTCTCCAAGGGTTACGCCGACATTGCCCCCGCTCTGGCAGTCGAGATTTTCAGCCCCGGCAACACGACTGCGGAACTGGAGCGTAAGCGGGCCGAGTTCTTCGCCGCGGGGACGGAACTGTTCTGGATCGTCTATCCGGAGCGACAGGAAATTGTCGTCTCGACCGGCCCGGACCAACATCGCACGCTCGGCCCGGAAGACACCCTGGACGGCGGAACCGTACTGCCGGGATTCACGTTGAAGGTCGCGGAGTTGTTTGAGCGCATCAACCTGAATGATGCCTGATACCGTACTCCCACTTCATGGAGTCTGCAGCAGACTTTCGCGGATCCAGGTGGCTTTGGAGACCAGCTCGCGGAGTTCCGGAGCGACGAAAATGCGGACGCGTTTGACGTAATCGTCGAACTGCGTGCGTGCGAGGGCGTCCACGACCGGCGAGACCTGGCGCAGCGGGCGGTACGCATCCTGTTTCGGGAAGTAAATGTCGACGGCGAATTCGACTTCGCGATGCGCGGGGGGCGCATCGATGAGAATATCGGCAGGAGAGACGGCGGTTGCGGATCGCGTCGCCAGCTCTTCCGCAAGCCGCGCGGCGCAACGGGCGACGGAGGCGTAGGGCTGGCCGGCAAGGCGGTTGTACACAGCGTGACCTTCGTCGTCGCCGTGGCCGAACTCCGCCGCCCGCTTATACAGCTGTCGCTGGGAACCGAACACGCCGGAGAGCAGTTTGCTCCACGGACCGCCGGACGCCGCGGACCGCAGCCGGCGGATCATCGCGGCGTCGGTCTGACCGAAGAGCTCATGCAGGTCCAGCTGTTCGTGCAGTTCGTAAAACGCGCGGGCAAACATGCTGGTCGCCGACCGCACCGCGTGGTGCCAGTACACCTCGCTGAACATGACATAGCGGGCGAAGACCATCAGCTCGGCGGCCGTCTTGCCCTTGTGCGTCAGTGCGAGCCCGTCGCCGGTCGCGTTGAGCACAAGCGACTGAATCAACCGCTGCTTGTCGAAGTTGCGCCCATAGGGGACGCCGCAGTGGAGGCTGTCTCGCTCCAGATAGTCCATTTTGTCGACGTCGATGGGGCCGGAGAGGATCGATCGCAGCAGGCGGAGTTGCGGAGTGCTCGTGCGGGGGACGAGGACATCGAGGACTTCGGCTGGCTCGATCTGCCAGATTCGGCGGAGGACGTCGGCCAGTTCGGTGTCTCCGGAGAGGAATCGAGCCGCATTGGCCTCGTGCGGCGGCATGCCGGCGAGGGCCAGGTCTTCAATGGGGTGGCAGAACGGCCAGTGGCCGAGATCGTGCAGCAGGGCGGCGACGATCAGGACTTCGGCCGTGTGGCGGTCGACCAGCTGTCGGAAGCGGTCGTCCTTGCGCAGCTGCGCGAGGAATCTCAACACGTTGTCGTAGACGCCGAGGGCATGCTCAAACCGGGAATGACGCGCACCGGGGTAGACGCGCGAGACGAGACCGAGCTGGCTGATGTCGCGCAAGCGCTGGAACTCGGCCGTATCGACGAGTGCACGGACCCTGGGCGTGAACGGCACATTCTGTTCGTGCGGTATGCGGATCAGGCTGCGGCCGGACTCGCGGTCGGCCAGTTCAGGGATGTCGGAATACTCGTCGTGCATTTCAGATTCGGGGAACCACGGAATACGCGGAAGGCGCGGAAAGGCAACAAGGGGGAACGCGAGCTGATGCGAAGAATTCTGTGAAACGAACGGGATTGTAAACCGACACGGCGTGACGCGATACTGACGTTCAGCATGGTGAGGCGGCGTGGTTGGCCGCGCTCCCGGGACTCTGGCTCGATTCAATTTCAGCGACACGCAGCGGATGCCGGCTCGCCCGACTCAATCGACTTCGTCGCGCGCCGTGGACCGGCCGCCCGTGTGGCGGGCCGCAGTGTGCATCGCGCTGGGACTGCTCAGCATGCTCCTGTTTTTCCAGGCAATGCTGGAGAACAGCACGCTGTCGGCGGTCTTCGTGAGTGCGAGGACCTGGCATTCGCTGGTGACCTGGCTGGGCGCCGAACCGGTGCCGGGAGACCCGACCAGCGTTCTCGTGCCGCTGTCGTCCATCACCGGAATCGTCTTGCCGATGACGATTCTCTCGCTCGCGGCTGGAGCATGGTGGTTGCATCGCGCCGGCAAAGTCAGCGTGCAAGAGGCTGCCGTTCGATGGGCGGACCGGGGCTGGCGGTGGTGGCTGGTGCCCGGCGCCTGGTGGCTGTTGTCCACGGCGGCGCTCCTCGGGGGTTGGCAGTCGCTGTCGGTCTGTCTCGACGGCACGAGCGAGTTCTGGCTGTCGATGGCACTCGCCGGTTGGATGAACGCCTGGTTCACCGTGCGCGACGAGTTGACCGAGCCCGGTCCGGGTCGGCGGTGGGGCCGGAAGCTGGCGGCGGCGGTGCTTGTTTCCGGCGTTGTGTTCACCGCACTGAATTGGGGTCTGTGGTTCAACCTGCGGGTTCCGCACGGCGACTCGGCGATGTACGAGGAGCACCTGTGGAACATCGAGCATGGCAAAGGCTTTCGCAGCTATCTCGACCAGGGGCTGTTCCTGGGAGAACACGTGCAGGTGGTGCACCTGCTACTGCTGCCGCTGCACTGGATGTGGCCGAGCCAGATGCTGCTGGAGCTGTGCCAGGCGCTGGCGATGGCGGCCGGCGCCATCCCGGTGTATCGACTGGCGCTGCGGTTCAGCAGGTCGCCGCGATCGGCCCTGTGGCTGGCGTGCGCCTACCTGCTGTACTTCCCGGTGCAGTACCTGGACCTGACAATCGACCTCAAGACGGTCCGTCCGAACTCGCTGGGAGTGCCGGCGCTGCTGTTTGCCCTGCATGAACTGGAGCGTGGACGCAAATGGGCCTGCGTTGCGTGGCTGGCGCTGATGCTGTCGGCGCAGGAGGATTATGCGATCGTCATCTCGCTGCTGGGGGCGTGGATTGCACTGACGGCCGGGAGCACGGACGACGCGGCCGCATCACGATGGTCGCTGCGCGCGGCCCTGCAGCGGATCTTTGCGCCGGCCTTGCGCTCACAACTGCTGTTTGGTTGCTCGCTGATGGTGTTCGGCGTGGTCTACCTGGCG
>JAEUIG010000396.1 GCA_016795125.1 Planctomycetaceae bacterium
GAGCGGAGCGATACCCCCGGTCGGCGTCGCGCAACATTCCTCCCTCCCCCCGTTTTTTCGGGGGGAGGGCCGGGGAGGGGGGGGGTGGAACGGTGAGTGCGTCATCCCTGTGAATCGGCGCTGAAGCAGCACCGATCGCGCGCACGCTCAGACGCGTGTCGTGGGCCCCTCACCCCGACCCTCTCCCCCGATTGACGCTTGCGCTGAGATCAGTGCTTCTCTCGGGGGAGAGGGAGAGATTCGTCGAGCACATTTCCACGGGTTCCGCACCGTTCGCCGTGCGGCGAACGCTGCTCCACCCGTGGCTACACACTTCCGCCCCTCCGGGGCGGCTCTGGCCTGTGCAGGTGCTGCGGGGGGACAGCTGGCGGAATGACCGCACGAGTCGTGCCGAACAGAATTGGAGAGAGGGCCGGGGTGTGGGGCCTGGAGCAGCCAGGGTAGCGTCGAGGACTCCGCTTTGCTGATGCGACATCCAAACGGAATCGCGCGGTCACAGCTCCAGCGGAAAGCGCGTCAGCTTTTCGACACCCGTTGCCGTCACGCGGTAGTTTTCCTCGAGCCGGATGCCGGCCCGCAGATCGTCGCCGTACAGGCCCGGCTCCGCGGTGAACACGTCTCCCTCTTCAAAGACATCGTCCCAATGCGGATTGAGATGCGGCGCCTCGTGCGGGAACAGGCCGATGCCGTGGCCGAGGTGATGGAAGAACGCACCCGGCCGCACGGCATCGAGCTGTGATTTCACGGCAGCGAAGACATCACTGCAGCGGACACCGGGACGAACCGTCGCTTCCACATAATTGAGCGCCGCGACGATCGCCATCCATGCGGCCAGCTGGACATCGCTGGGAGGCGCGCCGACGCAGAACGTGCGGCAATTGTCGGCATAGTACCCGCGAAACGCCGGGCCGAGATCGAGGACGAACAGTTCGCCGGTCTGCGCGGCGCGCGCACGTGGCGAGCCGCCGGGCGAGTTGCACTGGAAGTCGTTCCCCAGCGGATGCGTGATCGGCTCGCCGGCGGCATTCACAGCGGCGGCGTGCAGAATATTGTAGAGCGCCAGCTCGGTGATGCCCGGCTCAATTGCCGCACGGGCGGCCGCGTACATCGCTTCGGTGCAGTCGATCGCCCGCTGAATCAATGCGAGTTCATCGAGGTCCTTTCGCCGGCGCAACTTCCAGAGTTCTGGCTCAATGTCGACCTCCGTGAAGTCGATTGATGCTCTCGAACCTTCGACTCCCACCCCGCCGGCGCGGGGACGGCCGACGAGCGCCCTCTTCAGCAGCTTCAGCGCATCCGTCGGCTGCTCCTGCCGCAGCGTGCAGCACCACTGCGCTTCGAACGTGACGCACTCATCGACCGCCACATTGTCGGGAGCCGCATTGGGGGCCGCGAGAACGCACCGGCCATCAGCATCGAGAGCGACGGCGGCCGCCATCAGACGATGCGGCCGAAACCCGGACAGCCACTGCACGTTCTCCGGCTGCTGCACGATGACCCGGCCCATGTCCAGTTGGCGCATGCGTTCCAGCAGCCGCTGTTGACGTTCGCGGCAGAACTCGACGGACAACGACAGTGACGACGGCATGCCAGGCTCCTTGTGCGGCGCATCTTCGGCGATTCCTTGTCGCGTCCGCAACAGTCATCGAGTTGACGCCCTCGCTGGCGCTTCGGGCTGGTAGAGATTCGCGCGTACCGAAAAAAAGCAGAGCCGCGACCGAACCCGGTCGCGGCTCTTGTTCTCGTCTGAGACCACCGGCAATCGCTACTTGCCGAACTTCAGTCCCTGGTCCTCGGCGGGACCGCCCAGCATTTTGAAGCGGAAGCCGTCGGCGCCGGACTCGGTCACGCGGCCGATCATCGGCTGTCCGTCCTTCGGTTCCAGGACCAGCAGATCGTCGGCCAGCGTGTATTTGCCTTCGAGCGTGCCCGTCTTGCCGTCGTGGGTGTAGTCCCACTTGAACGTGCCGTCGG
Source organism: Planctomycetaceae bacterium (assembly GCA_016795125.1). Taxonomy (GTDB): domain Bacteria; phylum Planctomycetota; class Planctomycetia; order Planctomycetales; family Planctomycetaceae; genus JAEUIG01. The sequence goes on from JAEUIG010000396.1 coordinate 1,975, forward strand.
GTTTGAGGTCGACGCTGAAGTTCGCGCCGTCGGCATTGCTGGCCGTCCATGCACCGGTCAACTGCTCGACGCTGGGCTTCGCTGCGGTCACCGTCGCCGGTTCGACCGGAGTCGAGCCCGCCGATGTCACCGGAATCCCGGCCGGAGGCGGTTCGGGGACCGCCGGCTCGCGCGGCGTCACCGGAGTTATCGGCGCCGTCAACGGAACGTCCTGTGCCGTGCCTGCTTCTGGAGGCGTCAGGCTCTTGACGATCTGCGAAGCGAGCGTGTCTTCGGGCTGCAGCGTCGCTGCCTTCTGGAACTGCCGGGCGGCTGCATCGTTGTAGCCTTCGGTCATGTATTGATACCCGAGCAGGAACCGCGCATCCGCCGATTCTGGATGAGCCACCGCATACGCCTCAAGCGCGCGGAGCTGCGTCGTGTAGGTCTCCACGTTGGGATACAGGTCTCGCATCGTCGCCCAGTCCCAGCCGGGACCGCCGGCCAGGACGGCATGCACGGTCGCCGCCGATTCGGGGTAGTTCCCCTGGGCGAACAGCACGAGGCCGCGGAACTCGTGCAGTACGGCGTCCGACGGCAGCTTCTCCAGCGACCGGTGAACACCGGCCAGCGCGCCGTCGTAATCGCCGTTCTTGAATGCCGCCCGCGCCTGGTCGAATTCGGCCATCGCGGCGATCGTCTGCGGATCGTTGTCGTCGGGAGCCGGGGCTTCCTCCGTTGTGACCGTCTGCGGCGGGGCCGCCTGTGCCAGCGGCTGCGCGTAGTCGATCACCGTCGGGCCGAGCACCAGCGGCTCGCTGTAGTACGGGTTGTAATAGTTGCCGTAGCTGCCATAGCCCCAGTTGTCGTAGCCGTAGCCGCCATATCCACCGTAGCCGTATCCACCGTAGGGATATCCCCAGCCTCCGAGACCAATTCCGAGGCCAAGGAACGGATAGCCGTAGCCTCCTCCCCAGCCGTAGCCCGGTCCCCACCACGGGTAGAAACCGCCGCCCCAGAAGCCGTGGTTCCAATGGTTGTGATGATTGTGTCCGTGGCCGTTCCAGCCGTTCCCCCAGTTGCCGTGGTTGTGGCCGTTGCCGTTCCAGTTGCCGTTACCGTTGCCGTTCCAGTTCCCGTTGTGGCCGCCGTTCCCGTGGTAGTGCGCGGTGTGCGTGTTGGGACCGTTGTTGTTGAACTGGTTGTGGCCGCCCTGGCTGCCGGCGGTATGCCGCTGACCCAGCTGCGTGCCGTGGTTCTGATGGTTGCCGCCGCCCGAACCGTTCAGTCCCTGCGATCCCCCCGAGTGCCGGCCTGAGCTTCCGGCGACTCCCGGCGAGGCGTGGTTGTGCGAGCCGCCGTTCAGGCCGCCCGACGAACGGTGTCCACCCTGCATTCCCGATCCGGATGAACCAAAGTTCCGGCCGCCGCTGCTGCCACCCATGCTTCCACCACTGCGATGGCCGCTGCTGCCGCCCAGGTTGCTGCCGCCGAAGCTGCCTCCGCTGCGATGACCGCCCGACATCCCGCCCATACTGCCGCCGCTGCGATGCCCCCCGCTGAAGCTGCTGCCACCACCGTGGTGCCCACTGCCGCCAAAACCGCCGCCGCCTCGACTTCCACCGCCGAAGCCGCCGCCACCATGTCCACCACCATTTCCACCACCGTGTCCACCCCCGGGGGCGGCCCCCCCCCGCCCCCCCCCCCCCCCACCCCCCCCCCCGCGCGGCGCCCCCCCCAAACCGCAACCCAAACCCCCCCCCCCCACCACGCGAAAAAAAAACAAAA
>JAEUIG010000432.1 GCA_016795125.1 Planctomycetaceae bacterium
GACAGGCTTGCTGCCGGATAGAGCGTGGGCATGTAGAACCACGTTCCCTCGTCGAGCTGAATCCAGTCATCCGTTTCGAGTCCGGGGAGGCTATGCTTGAACTCTACATAACCGGGAACCTGATTCAGGTCGGCGCCCAGCCAGCGCACGGAAGTTTCGAACGGTCGCAGTACGGTCGGCAGCCCGGCCCAAGCGCCCAAACCACACACCACAATCAGTGTCGGCACGGACATAAAGAGCAGCTTGTGGCGCAACAGCAATGTCAGAGTTGGTACGTAGGCGGCTCCGATCAGGCGACTCGAAGGATTCTCATCAATTGGTCGCAGGCGTTCGCGCTGCATCGCGTAACCGGCTGCGAACCCGCCGAGAAACGCCCCTGCGGCCAGTCCCCATTGATGCCATACGGTGGAACCTGATTCGAACCGGGGGAGTAGTTCGGCACCGTAGATGAAGACCAACCCCGCCAGGAGCGCTCCCAATGCGGATCCAGCGGCGACTCCCTTCAGTCGGGACGCGCGTCCCGTCCGCAGGAAGATTCGGCAGAGCAAAGGAGTCAGCGATAAGGCCACAATCAGTGCCGAGATCATCGCGAACGATTTCGTCCATGCCAGCGGCGAGAACAGTTTGTAGTCACGTCCTGTCAGCGCAAAGACTGGGATGAAACTGACGATCGTCGACAACACTGCGGTGATAATCGGGCCGGCGACTTCGTGTGACGCATCGAGAATCGTCTGCAGTCGCTGCCGCTTGCCGCCCGGCCGACCAGCGGTTTCCCAGTCGGCCAGGTGCCGATAGACGTTCTCGGTCAGGATGATGCCCAGGTCACAGACCTCGCCGATGGCGATCGCGATCCCCGCCAGCGACATGATGTTCGCCTCGATCTGGAACGCCTTCATCGCGATAAAGGACAGCAGTACCGACAGCGGGAGCGTGACGGCCACAACGATGCTCGCTCTGACATGCAAAAGAAAGATGACGATCACGCAGATCGTGATCAGCATCTCTTCCTGGAGCGCGTCGGTGAGTGTGGCAACGGTTTCATTGATAAGCTCGGTGCGGTCATAAACGACCTGGAACGTGACACCATGCAAGCTGGGTTCGAGGGCCTGCATCTTCTCCCGCACGCGCTCAATGACGGTCCGGGGGTTTTCCCCAAACCGCATCGTGACAATGCCGCCGACAGCTTCGGCGCCATTCAGATCCAGGGCCCCTCGACGAAAATCAGGGCCAATCTGGACGTGGCCGAGGTCCCGGACGCGGACCGGGATGCCAGATCGAGTGCGGACGACGGTGTTCTCGATGTCCTCCACGTCCTGCCACAGGTCCGCAGCGCGACCGATGAATCCCTTGCCCCGGATGATGTACTCCATCCCGGTGCTCTCAACCGTCATCGCGCCGATGTCGATGTTCGACTGGCGGACGGATGTGATGACTTCGTCGAGCGGAATACTGTGGAAACGGAGGCGGTCGGGATCGATCTCGACCTGATACTGCCGGACATGGCCGCCGATGCTCGCAATCTGGCTCACGCCGTCGACCGACTGCAGTTCATATTTGACGACGTAGTCCTGCAAGGAGCGCAGCTCCGCCAGATCCATACCGGCAGGCGGTGTCAGCGTGTAATACAGAATCTGGCCCAGCGCCGTGGCATCCGGCCCGAGTAGCGGTCGGACGCCGGGCGGCAGCAACGACGCAGCAGCGGACAGCTGCTCACTGACGCGGGAGCGCGCCCAATAGAAATCCACTCCGTCCTTGAACGTCACCTGGACGAAGCTGCTGCCGAACATGCTGCGGCCCCGGACACTGTCGGCACCCGGCACTGACAGCAGAGCGACGGAGAGCGGGTAGGTAATCTGGTCTTCGATGTCCTTCGGCGAGCGACCTGGCCAGTCGGTAATGACGATGACCTGGTTCTCACCCACGTTGGGGATTGCATCAATGGGGATTGTGCGGATCGCCCAAACGCCGACGACCGCCAGAATGGCGGCAGCCAGCGCTACGATCAGGCGTTCGCGAAGGCAGAAGTTCAGAAATGCGCGCAGCATGGGCTACATCTCGCCCTCGACGTGCCCCTCTGGGGGCAGCGTATGTACCAGTTCACCGCACCGCAGCATCGTGGAGCCGTAGTAAGGATTCGCCAGCGTGTCGTCGGGTTGCAGCCAGTCGCCGCCGCCCCCTTTGACCATCGGACAGTAGAAGTGCCGAATTGGCTGTTCGGCGTCGGCGCCGCGTGCGGCGAATGCCAGCAATGTGATGTTCCGACTGATCGTCTTGAAGTGCTCGCGAGCCCCCTTCAGATCCTGGTGGTGCAGATGCTCTGACACTTTGGCGATTTCCGCCGCTTGTCCCTGTTGCTCGGCGGACAACGCGGTTTCTGCGGACAATGACTTCGCGGCGGAGTTGAGTGTGGCAGCCTGCGCTTCGCTCACTGGCTGATCAGAGGCCAATTGCGACTGCACCGCAAAGTAAGCCTGATACAGCTCCTCCAGTACGGTGCCAGCGTGGCCAGCCACCGGCTGCACGTGAATGTGCGCGATCTGCAGCGGACCGGACTTGGGCTGGTTGGCCTTGGCGATGGCGCGTTCGGGGTCGATCAGCGACGGCTTCCCCGCCAGCTGCATCTGTGAATCAATCAGGAAATTTCCGGACGTGGCCACCTGCTCGCCGGCCTTGACGCCGCTGAGGACGACGGCGCTGCGTTCGGTGATCGGACCGAGCGTGACAGGTCGAATCTCGAAACGCCCCGGCTCCGCCTCGACATACACGACGCTGTTCTGGCCCGCCATCAATACTGCATCGCGTGGCACGACCAGAGCGGCCGGTTGATCGACCGGTTGTTCCGCAAAGCCATAACGCGTAGTGGGAACGAGGTCCATTCCACAGATTGGACATTGTCCAGGTGCATCGGTGACGACCTGCGGGTGCATCGGGCTGATCCATTTCCCGGCCAAGTCGGCATCAAAGACTTCGCCTTCGGCCCCGATTGGCACTTCGATTTGTGCAGTCGCCAGGTCGCCCGGCCGCAATTGTCTGTCGTCGTTCAGTAATTCGACGCGCACGCCGACAGTCCGCGTCTGGGGATCGACGACCGGATCGATGAACGCCACGCGGCCGATACGCTGTTCCCCTGGCCGCGACTGCACTTCGGCGGCCACCTTTTGGCCGAAGCGGATCAAAGCGGCGTCTTCGGGATACAGTTCAAGCATCAGCCAGACTGTGGACAGGTTGGCGATCCGGTAGATGGGTTCACCGGCGGAGACGTACTGGCCTTCGACAGCCAGCTTCTCGACGACGGTCCCGCCAAACGGAGCATAGATCGTCAGTCGCAGCTGAGCTTCACCCGCATTGTCGAGTTCCTGCAACTGCCGCTCGGTCATCCCGAGTTCGATCAGCCGCTGACGCAGGTTCACCACCATCTGCTGCCAGGCATCTCGTGCCGCCGGCAGCGCCGCTTCACCCGGCTGTGTGAGTTTCTTGCTGAACTCGATGTACTTCGCCTGCTGCTCGAACAGTGACGGGCTGTACAGGATCGCGAGATGGTCTCCTTTCGCGACTTGAACGCCGGTGTAATCAGCAAACAGCCGCTCCAGCCGGCCGTCGACGTAAGCCGAGATCGTGGACTGTCGGCTTTCGTCGATCGCGATCGAGCCGACGGTCTCGATCGAATGCAGGACCGGACGGGCTTCAGCCGCAACGGTTTCGATGTTGGCCAGCCGGCGGGCGGCGACCGGAATGTTGACGGCGAAGTCTTCCGGGTCGTCGGTGCTCTCTGCCAGAGGTTCCAGCGGCATCCCGCAAATCGGACAGCTTCCCGGAGTCGGCTGCCGAATCTGCGGATGCATTGGACACGTGAAGATCGTGTCGCCCGTCGCTCCGGCGGAGGGGGTGCTTGCCGTCCCGCCGCTCCACAATCCGAACCGTTGGCCGAGACCGAGTAGCGCGACGGCGACGAGGAGTGCCGTGAATACCGCAGCCGTCTGGAGCGCGAGCCGAATGAAGAATCGGCGATCAACGATCGGGCGGGGGGACTCTGCGAGTTCGACCGAGGGATTTGGCAGCTCCCGATAGGGAACTTGCGGAATTTGATGCGATTGGTCCGGCATGGCGATCGCTCAGCTGAGATCGTTCAGAATTGTGAACGGACGAAATGGAACGACTGTCGTCGTCAACCAGGGAGACTTGGCGAATCGTGCGGCTGGTCGCACGATCGTCACCGGCTTCATCCGGCGTGCTGTCCTGGGCCGGCGGGGCCAGTTCAGGACTTACTGCAAGGCTGGCAATCTCGACGGCGACTGCCTGCTCAATTCGAGCCAGCGCGATGGCCCACTCGGACATCGCGCGGTGATACCCTTCTTCCAACGTCAGCACCGTCCGAAAGTCCTCGATCACACGGTCAAATTCGACCGTACCGGGGCCGACATACGCCCGCTGATCCGCGTCGAAGGTCTGCTGAGCCTGCGGCAGCATTGTGGAATTATAGAGTGCGGCGGTCCTGGCAGCGGCGCGCGCCTGCTCCAGCAGTTCGGCCAGCATGGCTTCATACTGCCGCTGCACGTCGACCAGTGAGAATCGGCGCGCCATGGATTCGCGGACCGCTTCGTCGCGCATGGCGTCGTACTTCTCGTGCCAGAGCGGCACATTCACCATTGCGCCAACCTGCACCGAATCCATTCCGCCGAACGCTGGCAATCCCGGCTCTTGTTTGGGCGACATGACCATCCAATCGAGATTCAGCGTCACGTCAGGGCGGCGCTCCAGCTCGGCCACGCGGACTCCCCATGT
>JAEUIG010000440.1 GCA_016795125.1 Planctomycetaceae bacterium
AGAGCCCAGTGTCACTGCCAACAGCAACTATCCCGCATTCAATCTGACAGACGAGAGTCGAACGGCAGAGTTAAGGTTCGCACGAACTAATTTTCTGACCTCTGCCATCTGGATTCTGATGTCTGATTTGCGGGGGCAGGAATCGAACCTGCGGACCCGTGGTTCAAAGCCACGGATTTCTACCAGCAGAAACTACCCCGCAATCTGAGAGGGACGGACCACCCTCCGGGCGGTGCCCGGACTCGAACCCACGCGCGGGCGCTTAACGGGCACCTGCTCTGCCACTGAGCTACCGACCCACAAGTGCCCTGCGGGAGTTGAACCCGCCTGTCCAGCTTGGAAGGCTGGCACCTCTGCCGCTCGGCCAAGGGCACGCACCGACTCGAATAACCGTCTGTGCGGAATTACTATCCGCGTGAATGTCAATTCCTCTGGAGTGACCCCATGGGAGTCTTGAGTGAACTGGTTGCTGCACCACGGGACGAAGCTTCAGAAGTTGCCTCGGAGAGTGAGCCAATCTCCCGATGGAATGGATTCAGTTTCAAGGGACTCGACAATGTGAAGATTGGAACGCTCCTCTCGCTCATACGATCTGGCGATGCGTACCTGGGCTTTGAAGCGACTCTGGATTCCATTGCGGTCGTGTCAGAGCCCACGGACGAGTGCTCCCTGGTTTTTGTGGTCGAGAATGGCGATCTGGAGACACTCGCATCGGTCGCTCAATTCGGCGACGAGGAATTCGGCGCTTTGTCAAAGCAGTGGAGCGAAACAGAAGAGTTCGAAGGTTGGTCCACCGGCGACGTTGATGAGCTCCTGCGCTCGATCACGGATCTCGCCGAATCGGCCGTCCTGGAGAAGAACTGCCTGTTCCTATGGATCGCGCTGTAGCGGAAGCCGTGGGACTCGAACCCACAACGGGACATCGTCTCCGCACCTGTTTTCGAGACAGGCTCCTCATCCAGCCGGATGACTTCCGTACGTTGTCAGCTGCGGCGGCAGGAATCGAACCCGCGTCAGGGCGATTAACAGTCGCCTTCCCGTACCAGCACAGGACCCACCGCAATGAATGGTCGATGGACGATGGCGGATGGTCGATGGACCAAAAAGCTTCTTCATCGACGATCGACCATCCGCCATCGACCCATTGCGCCCAGCGGGAGTTGAACCCGCACATCTGCCCTGGCAGAGCAGTACGCTACCGCTACATCATGGGCGCCGAATGACGAACCGAATTGTCAAAGAGCTTTCAGCCGTCAGGTCTCAGCGATCAGTCAACGAGGGTTGTTTCTCTTGCTGAGTGCTGAACGCTGATGGCTTCAAGAGAACCAGGTGGGACTCGAACCCACGTCCCCGCATTACGGGTGCGGTATCCTCGCCGCTGGACGACCAGTGCTTGCCGTGTTGTTTGTCAGCCAGTGGCTGAGTCAGTGGGACCGGACGGACTCGAACCGTCACCAACCCGGTTAAGAGCCGGGTATGCTGCCGCTAACACTTCGATCCCGTTGATAGGGAATAGCGAATAGGGAGTAGGGAATAGCCAACAAGACCATGTTGGTTCCCCATGCCTTTCTATTCCCTATTCGCCATTCCCTATTCCCTACTGAGGCCGGAGGGATTCGAACCCCCACCGTGCGAGTTAAAAGCTCGCTGTGCTGCCGTTACACCACGACCCCATTTGGTCGCGGTATCTGTTTCAGTCGCTGCGATGCGAACATGTGTGGTCTCCTGTCAGTAGCCCGAGAAGGAGTCGAACCTTCGTTGCCGCCGTATCAGAGCGGCGTCCTTCCGTTGAACGATCGGGCTGTGTTCTGAGTCGGGGTGGTCAGAATCGAACTGACTGGCTCGTGTGCCCAAGACACGCGGGCGACCGGTGCCCTTCACCCCGTTGAACAATGACCCGTGTGGGATTCGAACCCACCTGACCGGCGTGAAAGACCGGTAACCTCACCAGAAGTCGAACGGGCCGTATCGTGCTTAGCGCGCACCGGGTGCGCAATGGGTCGTGAGGCGCTCGAATCCTCGTCTCCTGGTCTTCAGCCAGGCGCTTGCACCGTCTCAGCTACCGACCCGTGATCGGAAGTGGACACCCAAGCCAACGAAAAAGCCCGATGTCCGCGTGACACCGGGCTTTGGAGAATGTCTCCGAAAACGGCCGCGGCGTCACCAGCGCAGAATCTGGGTGGAGGGTTGATTCGCCTGACGTTCGGCGAACCGCCCTGTACCCAGGTACTGACTTATGAACCGTGACCGTGAGAACGACATTGAAGTGCTGCTCCTCGAAAGTGGCCCGTGCCGGCGTCAACCAGCCGCGTACCAGACAGACGCGCGGCGGCAACAAAAAGTTCGCCCGAAATCCCGCATATTCTTCTGCGGCAACTGGACCGGTCTCTGGACTCTCTTCATGCAGAGGAAAGGAAAGCAACCACAGCTCCCATAAACTCAGGCCGGTGACGCCGCCGGAAATCCGGCCACCGCCCGAGACGCCACCCCCCTCCCTGCGATTGGATTCAACGACGGGGTGCAGCCGCTGACGAGTGAATCATGGGCCCTCGGCCTGCGGCGTTCGGAGAGCAGGTCTCGTCGTGGAACGATCTGGCATCACCTCCTGACAACCTGAATCCGCTTTCAGGGTCAGCATTCTGCCGGTCCTGGTGATTTGCTCCGGCAGTTCCCGCCGTTTGCCAACCACCCCGATTGACGGGCCGCAGCGCGTCGGATAAACGACTGCGGCCACATTCACGATCGCGTCAGAATCCCGACGCGCGACAGTCGGCGCGTTTCACGGATTCGTCGATCGTCCACAGCACCATCTCGAGGCGCGACTGGGCGATCTGTGACGTCAATGGAGTGCGGTCTGGCGCGGGTCGGCAATGACTCCTCTTGGGATGGCTGTCAATGCCCACGCATCGTTGGCGCAAGGTGGCGCTGCGACGTCTGGTCGCTGTGGTGTGCTGTGCCTGTGGCGTCGCACTTCCCGCGCAGGCACAATTCACTCCCTTTGACGAATTGGAATCCGGCCCGCGAGTGTCGGCCGGGCTCGCGACGGACGACATTCCGACGCCGGGATTTACCACCACGGAGTACGTCCCCGACGCGCTGGCGAACGAACGGATTGCCGATCTCGAACGCCAGTTACAGGAACTGCGGGAGTCGATCGGAGTTCTGCAGGCGTCCGGCGAACTGCCGCCGCAGGCGCCTCCGGCTCTCGAGTTGACAGAGCCGACAAGCTACTTCCAGGCTCCGGCCGCAGGAGCCAATCCGGCGCCGAAACCGGCCGTGGCGGCTCCGATCAAGTACCCGGTGATCAACGTCAGCGGCCTGATGCAGGCCGATGCCGTCTGGTTCAACCAGGATCCGGCCAGTCTCGCGGCGCTCGGCGATGCGGAAGACTTCGGTGGGTTCCGTCGTGCACGTCTCGGTGTGAAGGGCCAGCTCGCCGAGAACATCGGCTACCAGATGGAGTACGACTTTGGCTTCCCCGGCCGGCCGAACTTCACCAACGTCTATGTCGAACTCCAGCAGCTGCCCGGCGTCGGCACCTGGCGCGTCGGCCAATGGAAGCACCCCATCCACATGGAAGCGGTGTGGAGCATCCGCGAACTGATCTTCATGGAGCGTTCGCTGCCGTTCGGGGCGTTCATCCCGTTCCGGCAGATCGGCACCGGGTTGTTCAATACGGCGTTCGACGACCATCTGACGTGGGCGGTCTCGGGATATCGCTATCCCACGAGTCCGTTCGGCAACGACTTCGGCGACGACGGCTACGGCTACGCCGGCCGCACCACCGGCTTGATCTACAACGACGACTCGATCAATGCCAACGTTCACATCGGCGGCGGGTTCAGCCAGAACCGCCCGTCGACCGACCGGCTGCGGTTCCGCACGAACCCCGAAGTCGGCATGGCGAACCAGGACTTCAACGTCGCGGCGTTTCCGTTGCCGTTCTTTGTTGATACCGGCAACTTCCGGTCCAACGGCTACGAACTGGTCGACCTCGAGTTCGCCGCATCGATCTACAGCGCGCTGTTCGTCAGCGAGTGGATGGGGGTGAACGCCGATCAGCAGTTGGGCCTGCCCACGGTCAATTTTCACGGTGGCTACGCCGAATTCGCCTATGTGCTGACGGGCGAGCATCGTCCCTACAACAAGAAGAACGGCGTGTTCACCCGCGTCGTGCCGACGACGCCGTTCGGCAAGGGAGGCTGCGGCGCGTGGGAACTGGCGGGCCGGTGGTCCTATGTTGACCTCAACGATCAAAACATCCAGGGCGGCCGCCAGCACGACTGGACGTTCGGCCTCAACTGGTTCCCGAACCAGTACACGCGGTTCGCATTCAACTACATTCACGCCATGGTGGATGCGCCGTTGACGGGAGCGGACGTCAACGCGGACATCTTCGGCGCCCGGGCGCAGTTTGACTTCTAGTTCCTTTCGCAGGTCAGACTGTGCCTGACACAATCCGTCAGCACTTGCAGCGCGACGGTCGAATGCTCGACAGATCAGCGCGGATTCTGTCAGGCACAGCCTGACCTACGAGGTGCTCGCGCGATTCCGATACAGCGACGGATCGATGGCCGCCAGCATCGACTCGGCGGTGGCGCGTCCCCCGAGAAAGTCGGAAATGGAGCGGACCTCGGTCGGAGCGTCGAGCAGCAGGCGGTTGTAATCCACCATCAGCACCCGCATCTGCGATTGCTGCGGCAGCCACTCATACAGCCGTTCGAGGTGGACGCGGAACGCGGCACGCATCTTGTCGCGCGGGGCGGCGGAGTTTCCCAGTCGTGCCAGCATTTTCTCCTGCGACTCGAGCACCTCTTCGAGGTCACGCTGCATGAACAGGACGCGGTACGCCTCCGTTGCGGGCAGATCATACAGCAGCGACGACACCAGCTTGACGGCTCTGCCGCGTGCGGCCGGCAGCCAGGATGCATCCTGCTTCGTCCGCTTGACGGCTTCGAACTCGTAGTAGCCGCGCGGGTTGTCGACATCGGGAGTTCGCAGCTCATCCGTGACGGCCGGGATGCCGCCACGGTCGAGCATCTGCATCATCAGCGACGTGCCGGAGCGCGGCAGACCGGAGACGACGATGATTTCTGATGACGTCGACATGTTGGGAATCAATCAGGGACGCAGATGACGCAGATCTCAGAGGTGGACGCAGATGAGCACTTGTGGTTTCGCCTCAAAGGTTGACCTTCATCAACGGCCGCACGGCGAAGGCGGCGATGAGCGAGACGACAAACCAGTAGATCACCCAGTGGTCAGTACCGGAGGTCCAGGACTCGCGCGGCGGGTAGGCAACCGTAATCGACTGCACCAGAGAGCCTGCGTTGAAGGGGCGCTCGCGCGGGTGGAGCAATGCATCCGACCAGTTCCAGCCCGGTCGAACTTCACTGACTGGTAAATAGCCGTTGCCGATCGCCAATTCCTTGCTGAAAGTCTGGCCGTCGACGGTGATTGTCAGCTCATGCACACCGGGCTGCATGGCCTCGATCCGCCAGCAGATGATCTCCTTCCCTCTGACACGCACCGGCCCGGCCCGCAGGTCGAACGCGGGCGAGGGGTCCAGCTTCGCTTCGGACAAATAGTCGATGTCGCCGATCACTCCGAG
>JAEUIG010000480.1 GCA_016795125.1 Planctomycetaceae bacterium
CGGCCGGGTGCGCACCCGGCCGACATCAGCCTGTCCTCGCAGAAGCCGGTTCCGGCATGCGCGTCATCGTACCGCTTCTGCAACGCTACGTGTTTGGCGAGTTGCTGCGCGTGCTTGCGCTCGTACTGCTGTGCCTGACCGTGCTGCTGGTGTTCATCGGGGTGTTTCAGCAGGCCAGCGAGAGCGGCTTCGGGCCGATGCAGTTGCTGGAAGTGATGCCCTACATCGTGCCGAGCATGCTGCCGTTCACGATACCGGCGGCCCTCCTGTTGACCGTGTCTCTGGTGTACGGGCGACTGGCGGGGGACCTGGAGATGACGGCCGCCAAGGCGGCAGGGGTCAGCGTGACGACGATGCTGTGGCCGTCGTTCATCATCGGGGCCGGGCTGAGCGCCTGCTGCCTGGTGCTGACCGATCAGGCGATCCCCTGGGCGATGTCGAACATCCAGCAGACGGCCGTGGCGGCGATGGAGGACATCCTCCTGGACAGGCTGCGAACCGAGCGCCAGTACACCGACCGTCAGCACGGCCTGCATGTGGCTGTCGCGGATGTACAGGGACGGACGTTGATCCAGCCGGTGTTCACGGTGCTGCACGGCGACCGGACGGAATCGCTCTGTGCCGAAGAGGCGACCATTCACCTCAACCTGGAGCGGCAGGAGGTGGAGGTGCACCTGAAGAACGGCCAGATTGAGCTGGAAAACCAGAGCCGCATCTACATCGACGATCCGCGCCCGTGGGCTATCAGCTGGCGGTCGGGCAAAAGCAGCTTTAATCCCCGCCAGGCGCCGATTCGTTTGATCTCGCAGGAACTGGAAGCCGCTCGCGCGGAGCGGACGCGGGAGCAGGACCGGATGCTCATCGAAGCGGCGTTTGCATTGACGACCGGCGATTTTGACACGCTGACCGATCCGAAGAGCAAGCACCGACAACTGCTGAAGGATTGCGAAAAGCGGACCTGGAGAATGTCGACGGAGGTCCATAGCCGGTACGCACTGGCGTGCAGCTGCCTGTTTTTCGTGCTGGTCGGCAGTCCGCTGGCGGTCCTCAAGGCGCAGAGCAAGTTTCTGGCCAGCTTCCTGTACTGTTTCGTGCCGATCGTCACGGGCTATTACCCGCTGGTGCTGGGGATGATGGCGCAGGCGAAGAAAGGGCACATCAACCCGATGTGGGCGATGTGGGTCGGGAACGCCATCCTGGCGCTGGTCGGGCTGTGGCTGCTGCGTCGCGTCGCCCGGCATTGAGTCGCCGTAATGCGTACGAGCCGCGACCATGAGGGGGCGCGCAGAGCGTCGAGCGCTCCCTCACCGTCGCGGCTAGTACGGGGCATTCCGCCCACGCTGAGCCTGTCTGGACAGATTCCGGCAATCTACGTCTAATCCGCACCCGAATTCGTCGCCGGGGGCGCATTGCCGGGCGACATTGCCGACGCACACGTGCAGGGACGCCGTGGACAGCTTTCGCCGACTGATACCGTTCTTTCTGCCGTATCGCCGCCGGATGGCGCTCTCGATCTTTTTCGGACTGGTTGTCGCCGCGTTGTGGGCCTGCAACCTGACGGCCGTCTTTCCGGTCCTGCAGACGCTGGTCGACCGCAAGCCGATCCATGACTATGTCGCGCAGACGGTCAAGGAGACCGAAGACGAGATCGCGCATCGCCAGGAGAACATGGCGGAGATCGAGGCGCGGTTCGCCGAGTTGAACCAGCAGCAGCTCGATTTACACGACTCGAAGTACGTCGAACTGCTGGAGCGGCAGGTTGAAACCGAGTTTAAACTGAACTATGCGAACCGCAAGTTGCTGATGCTGCGGCGCGTGCAGCTGAACATCCTGCCGTGGGTGCCGCGCGACGTGTTCCAGGCGTTCGCGGTAATCCTCGTCGTGCTGCTGGTCGCCGAGATCATCAAGGGGATCTTCACGTACTATCAGGAAGTGCTCATCGGCAGCGTGATTCAGCGAGTGCTGATGGCGATTCGAGGTCAGTGCCTGGAGAAAGTGCTGGCGCTGGATTACCAGTCGCTGGCGCGGGACGGCACCAGCGGACTGATGTCGCGGTTCACCTACGATACCGAACAGGTTGCGCAGGGGATCATGCTGATCGGCACGCGCGTGGTGCGTGAGCCGCTGAAGTGCATGGCGTGTTTCGCGCTGGCGATGTGGGTGAACTGGCGGCTGTCGCTGCTGTCCGTCATCGCACTGCCGCTGCTGGCCCTGTTCCTGAACTGGTACGGGCACATTCTCAAGCGCGCCAGCCGCCGCGTTATGGACAGCATGTCCCGCATCTACAAGGTGCTGGAAGAGACACTGGACGGCCTGAAGATTGTGATCTCATTCGGCGCTGCTCAGCGGCACCACGACCAGTTCCGGCGCGAGAACGACCGGTTCTACGCGAAGGCGATGCGCGTTGTCCGAATCGACGCCTTCGCCAAGCCGACGATGGAAGTCCTCGGACTGCTGGCGATGTTCCTGGCCATGCTGCCGGGCGCTTATCTCGTGATGCAGCAGAAGACCGACATCTGGGGCATCCGGCTCACGAATGACGTCATGTCCGCATCGGGCCTGTTTCTGCTGTATGCTTTGCTGCTGGGAATGCTGGACCCGGTGCGGAAGATGTCCGCGACGTTTTCGCGGATGAAGCGCTGTGCCGCCGCGCTGGATCGTATCTTTGAACTGGTCGACCGCGAGCCGGCGATCCGCGAGCCGGAGAATCCGGCGGCTTTGCCGCGACTGGCCACGTCCGTCGAGTTCCGGAACATCTCGTTCCAGTACCTGGCGCGGCATGAAGCCGACGCACGCGTGCCGGCATTGAACGGTGTCAATCTGACGGTCCGCGCTGGTGAAGTTGTCGCGCTGGTCGGCCCCAACGGGTGCGGCAAGTCGACGCTCGTCAGCATGCTGCCGCGCCTGTACGAGCCGACGCAGGGGCAGGTGCTGTTCGACGGCGTGCCGATTCAATCCGCGCGTTTCGCGGATCTCCGCAACCAGCTCGGACTGGTTACCCAGGATACGACGCTGTTCGACGACACCATCGCCGAGAACATCCGCTATGGAAAGCCGGATGCGACTCAGGCGGAAGTCGAGGACGCCGCCCGTCGCGCGCACGTGACGCAGTTCGCCGCCGCAATGCCGCTCGGGCTGGAGACGCCCGTGGGAGAGCGGGGCAAGGAACTGTCCGGCGGGCAGCGGCAGCGCATCGCGCTGGCCCGCGCGATCGTCCGCAATCCGGCGGTGCTGATTCTTG
>JAEUIG010000481.1 GCA_016795125.1 Planctomycetaceae bacterium
AGACGGCGGAGTTCGCCGCCGAGCCGCGCCCCTGGCAGAGAATCTCCCGTTCGCGGGCGAACCGGACGAGGTCCCACACCGTGAGGAAATAGAACTCGTAGCGCAGCTCTTCAATGAGCGCCAGCTCGTGTTCGATCAGACGGCGGACCTTGTCGGGAAGTCCGTGCGGATACCGGCGGGCCGCGCCCTCCCAGGCCAGCCGTTTCAGGTAGTCCAGCGGAGTCGTGCCGGGGGGGCAGAGTTCGTGCGGATACTCGTAGCGCAGCTCGTCGAGCGAGAACGTGCAGCGGGCCGCGACTTCCAAAGTTCGCGTCACGGCCTCGGGCGCCTCGGCGAACAGTTCGGCCATTTGAGCTGCGGACTTCAGGTAGCGTTCACCGTTGGGGAAGATCCGTGCTCCCAGTTCCGAGACCGCACAGCGGTAACGGGTGGCGGTCAGCACATCCTGCAGAAACCTGCGGCCGGGCACGTGGTAATGCACGTCGTTCGCGGCGATCAGCGGCACACGCGCTCTGCGGGCCGCGGTGACGATCCGTTCCAGCACCTGCTCATCGCGCGGCCCGCGGTGCAGTTCGGCCATCGCATAACATCGATCGCCAAACGCATCGCGGTAGCGGCGGAAGGCGGACGTCACCAACCCGAGCAACCCGGGAGCATGCCGGGCGACATCTTCAAACGTCAGCCGGCATTCTCCCTTGGGGGCACGGCGGCAGCCGAGCGTGAGCAGCCGGCACAATCGACCATAGGCGTCCCGATCGGTCGCCAGCAGCACGACCGGCGGGGCATCGCCGGGAGTGACCTCCGCGCCAATCAGCAGCTTCAGCCCGATTTCCTTGGCCGCCACATGCGCCCGCACCACGCCCGCCACGCTGTTCCGGTCCGTAATCGCCAGCGCCGCATGGCCGAGTTCCCCCGCGCGTTGCACCAGCTCGTCCGGGTGCGACGCCCCCTCCAGAAACGAGAAGTTCGTTTTGCAATGCAGTTCGGCATACGCGCCGGCCGGCGCGCAGTGACCGCCGGTCAGCGGCTGACGTTTGGAAGGAGCAGGATCGGGCATCAGTCAAATTCGCCATGCAGAAACCAATCCTCTTCCCTGACGCGCCGGAACAGCCAGAAGCGGCCGTGATCCGTCTCCACCTGAAAGTAGTCCCGTCGAATATCGCTGTGCCGCCACCAGCCGGTCTCAATCCGTTCCGGCCCCCAGTAGCCGACGATGACATACACCTCGCGCCGCCGGACGATCCGCGTGTCCCACTCCACGTGGATCGGTTCCGGCTTCAGCAGCCACAACGGCCGCGGCAGCTTCGTCACCGCGACCGACTGAGAGCCGCTCCGGGAACTGCAAACCAGTCGGATGGCCGGGGCTGGACCGAAGGGAAGCCCCGGTGTGCGTTCGCCGGGGCGTCGCGTTGCTCCAGCCCCGGCCACCCCAACCCGGTTTTCGGAGAGGTTCTGAATGTCGGGGGAAGTCACCGCCTCCCACAGCACCGCCAGCTCCGGTTGCGCCTCCGGCAGCAGCTTCGGCCGCGTGACGCGCTCCCTCCCCAACCGATTGCACAACCTATCAACCAGCCGGCTGAAGTCCTGGCCGCCGAACAGCAGCGGCTGCCGGGCTTCCATCGTGGCTGCGACCGTCAATCGCACGGATTGCAGTTCGCCCGGCAGCTCCAGCCGCTCCAGGCGTGTGACGATCAGTTCCACCAGATGGCGCGCCGGAGCGGGAACGACCAGTCCGATCGCAAACCCCACGCTACGCCCGCAGTCCAGCTCTACCTGCACGCCGGTGATGCCCTTGGCCTGCTCCGTCAGCTTGTGCACCAGTTCGTCGATGACGAACTCCAGCGTGCTTCGATCCGGCGGGTCTTCAAACGTGAACGCCGCCCGGACCGGCTGCGGCAGGTGCACCGGCTCCAGCAACTCGGGTTGATCTCCGAACGCCTGCTCCAGCCGCTGGATGATCTCCGGGCCAAATCGGATCAGGCTGCTGCGCGGCAGGGCCGCCAGTTGCGACACCCGGCGAATGTCGAACGCACGCAGCGCTTCGAGCGCCGTCTCCGACAAGCGCAGCGCTTCGACCGGCAGCGGCAACAGCGCGCCGGTCTCACCAGACGGAACGATCCGCGTGCGTCCAAAGTGCGCGACCGCCCACGCTGCTCCCGGCGTATCGGCCAGTCCGAGCCGCACGGCCAGTCCCTTGCTTTGGAAATCCTGCCGCACCTGCTGCAGCAACGCCGGTTCGTCTCCCTCGACGTCCAGAATCAGGCTGTCCCCTGCGATGCTGACGAACGGGCTGTACCTTTGACACCACTCGGCCAGGTTCGGCAGAGAGTCAGGCCCGGGCGCGTTCGGCAGTTGCGACGATCGGCCGGGGAACCAGACGCACAGCGCCCGTTTCATCATTCAATTCCAGAAGGGCCGTCCGCCGGGAGGGATACACTTCAATCCTTAACTGCCGCTGCCGGTCCCGGCGCGCCAGCGGCGTCACCCGGAACCGCACGTCGGCCCAAGCCGGGCCATCGGGGGGGCGCAGCAGGAGTCCCAGTCCGCCGCCGTGCCGCGCCGCGAGTTTCAATCGATGAAACTCGGACGAATTCAGCCGATCGATGCGGGCGATGACGGCCACCGGATAGCGCAGCGACTGTTCCAGCGCCCACAGCATTTCGCGCTCATTCGGCGGATGCACGACGACGGGAGAAAGTCCCACCGCCGGCGGATGGAACGCCCGCTCCCGGTCGATGACGATGCACGGATGCGGCGCCGCCAGTTGAAACGCCAGCGTCCCCGCGCCGCTGCCGCGCTCGGCCAGCCATTCCACGAGCGACCCGGCCCGCAACCCGTCGGGCAGCAGGCGTTCAATCGCCGGGACGCCGATCGGCAGGGAATCGGCCCGGCGGAGTTCGGACAGTCGTTGCAGCGCGGCAGGCATGCCGACACAGATACACGCGTACACTATCTGTGTCAAGCGGGGTTCGAGGCGGAGGTCGGAGGAATGGAGAACTCCTCGCGACTCTTATCTCTCGTCTCTCGACCACCACCGCTCAGTCGGTCATCAATCGCTGCTCAATGGATGCCGGATCGAGTCCGACGATGAGCACTTCCTTTCTCGGATTCGTCGGCCCGCTGATGATCGACACGCTGGCACGGGGAAGCTGCAGCACGTCCGCGAGCAGTTCGATCACGGCCGCATTGGCCGCCCCGCGTTCCGGGGCGGCAGTGACCGTCACCTTGATGCCGTCGCCATAGGCGCCGGCAATGCGCGAACGCGACGCGCCAGGCACGACCTTCACTGCGAGCACAAAACCGCCTGACCGGGGGGTCAACCTCATACGGGATCAAATCCTGAACTTCAGGGGACGTCGTCAGGGTCGTGGGGATAGATCGTGATTTTCAACACCCCGCCGGCTTCGGCCATTCGCCGCAGGCTGTTGATCGAGACCTCATGCGTCACAGAGCGGGGTTGCTCGCCGCAGTCGTAGGCAACGTCGAAATCGCGTCTGAAACAGGTGTTCCAGATTGCGCGGCCGGATGCCGAGAGTTCCTCAATCCCGTCCAGCAGGCCGGCGATGTGCGCATCGGGTTCGGCTCCTGCGTGTGCCTGGAACATGGCATCCCAGACGCCGTCGTCGTTCACATGAGTCACGCCCCACAGCCCGAAGTGTTCCAGCTCGATCCGCAAGGGCTCCAGCGAGACCGGCGACATGACAAACAGATCGGTGCAGCGGTAACGGATGCGCGGCGGTTCCGGCAACTGGCTCAATCGGGCGTCCCCTGTCACGGAAGAATACGGATTGGACGGGTCAGAGTCTTCCTGATGCACCGGCAGACCACGTCCGGCCTAACATCCCGTAGTACAGAGCGAACACGACCCATCGAGGTTCACGATGCGATCACATCAGAAACGGCAGTCGCCGACCGACGCCGATCCCGCGGAGCAGTCCCACCAGGGCGACCAGGAAGACGCAACCTCCGGCTCCGAAGGGGGCGGGCCGCGGATCGGCTACAGCGAAGCTGACAAAGCCGACTGGCTGAAGTTTCCGAAACCCAACGCGCCGCAGCCGCGGGAAGGGGAATAGGCGCGGCATACGATGTCCGCTGACTCGCCGCCACCGTCAGTGAGCGCACCACGCTTCCCGCGCTCCCTGACGGTCGCGGCTAGTTCTGACGCAACAACGTATTGGGCCGCTTCCAACGGATCTTCGCCACGTAGATGCTGTTGTCGGCGCCGTATTTGTTGTCCGCGGGGATGATGACGTTCGGTCCCCAGGTCTGCATCCACTCGGTGACCGTCACCCACGTCTCGTCGGGACTGACATCGGTAATCCCGAAGTTTCCGAGCCGCGCACCACGCTCCGGAACCAGGATCCGCTCCGTCGCGCGGATCACCACCAGCCGCTCCGGATCGACCTGCGCGATGAACAACGGCGCGCGGTGCCGGAACACATGCTCGTTGGCCGCCCCCTTACGCGTATACACCAGAAACAGCGCGTCGCTGTGAACCACCCAGTGGGCCTGTGTGTTGTAACTGCCGAGCGGCGCGCCGTCGTCGAATTCCCACGGCACCGGATTGTCGAAATACAGCCCGTCGCTGCTGCGGCACACAGCGGCAAAGTCATCGTGGCGAATCGTCAGATAGAACTGGCCGCCATAGGCCGCCAGCGACGGCTCGGCGAAGCCGCGGGCCGCGCTGTTGTGCAACACGTTGCCGTGCTCGACGTACTTCAGCGTTTCACCGTCGAAGCGGCACCGCAGCACGACCACGGAACTGGGAACGACATGCCCCTGGTCAAGTGGATTGCAGTACACGGGCAGCAGGATGTCGCCATTGGGAAGATCGACCCGCTGCGAGCAGCCGGCCCCGCTGCTGGTGAGAATCATTCCTTGAGGGACTTCCAGCGTCTTCCACGGCGCCCACTGCCGCGCCCGAGGGTCGTACACGGCGTACGCCGTCCAGCGCGGATTCTTGTCCCACACGACGGCGTTGTCGGTGTACCGGATGGTGTGGCCGGTCCCCAGCAGTTTTCCCGAAGCGGCATGCCAGCGGGGCCAGAAATCCGCGACGACGATTTCGCCCCCTTCTGGAAAAGGTCGGCGCCCGAGATCGCCGTGGGCACGCGGGCCGTCCCAATGAGCACCGAAGTCATCGGTCCGAAAGTCATGCAGGGCAAAGAAGACGTCACTTCCGGTGACATCGAGCTTCTGAGTGGTCATCACGACGGCCGGTGCATCCCCTCCGACGCCCGGAGCGCCGGCGGGAATGGCGCCGGCCCGCGCATGGACCCAGCACATCTGGCCGTCGTAGCCCTGGGCGGCGCGCGTGAGTTCGACCTCATAACCCGGCGCGGACTGAATGAGCGGAGCAGGCGGCGGCGTGTCGGGCGCGTTCCAGCGGACGACTTCCAGGTGCGTTTTGCTCTCTGCGTCGCGCCACGATAACGAAGTGACGAGCGTCCCATCGTTGAGCTGCACACTCGGTCCGAAGCCGCCTCCCTGGTCCTCCCCGACGGGAGTTTTCGTATCGAGCATGAGCCGGTCGTGCTCGAAGTCGAACGCGAAGCCGTCGGTGGTTTCGGACCCCAGCAATGCGCGGACGCCGAGCGGCGGATGCAGGTCGCGGACGGTGAATGTCAGCAGCAGCCGCAGGTCCTGCAGCCGCAACAGCGACATGTACATTTCGCCATAGTCGCCGAAGTCGCGGACACGATCGAATGTCGCGCCCTTGTCGGTCGACGAAAACAGGATGAAGTGATCGGCCTGATCGTCGGTCGCGGCAATGGGCCGGTCCTTGATCGGCAGCTCGTTGCTGTCAACGCGGACCAGCGCCCAGACCTTGCCGTTGCGGGCCTGCCACAGCCAGGTCTCTCCGCCGAAGAATCCATACTGGCTGGCGAAATTGCGCGGCGTGCAGGTTTGGGACTTGTCCCACGTCTGGCCGCGGTCGGTTGATCGCCACACGAAGTACGGTCCGCCGCCGCCGTCGTAGTCAACGCCGACAAGCAGGGTCCCGTCGGACAGTTCCAGGACGTTCCGCGAGGAGTGGTTGCTCGCGCCCGGCTTGATCCCCTCAGACACGATCCGCGTTGATTCCCACATCCGGCCGCCGTCCGTGGATCGGTGAATGAAGCCGGTCGTGTAGCCCCACTCGTTGCGGACATCGTTCGCCAGCAGATGCCCGGTGATGAACACGGTGCCGTCCTGCATGACACTGAGATACGGCTCACGCCCCAGCAGGTCGAGTTCCTGCGGATCGCTCCAGCTCCGACCGCCGTCGACGGAACGGAACAGCAGCGACTGCTCCAATACCTTGCCGCCTCCCTGGTCATGCTGATGAAACGCCGTCAGCAGCAGCTCGCCGCTGGGCAGTTTCGCAATGCACGGTTTGTAGTCATCGGGAGCGCCGAGCGCGATCCGTTCGCAGTGCAACTGATCATCCGACAGCAACTTTCGATTGCTCACGCCGACGATATCGGGGGCAGGCGATTGTGCGAGCAGCGCACTGGTCAGCAGCAATATGATGACAGGCACGCCCAGAGACCGGCCGGGTGACACGCCCTGATGCAAGGAAGGGCGTGGCGAATGTCCGAGCGACTCTCCAATCATCTTCTCAGTCTCCGCCAGTCGATATCTCTCAATCAGGATTCTTGTCAACATTCGCCACGCCCTTCGCGTTGCTTAGGGCGTGGCGAGCGATCTGAAGGACGATCCAATTCTCCTCGTTCGTTTCCGTTCGACAGCTTGGGGTTTGAGCATAGCAGCAGCGACATTCGCCACGCCCTTCGCTCCGCTCAGGGCGTGCCACCCGTGCCGCCGCAGTTTTGATCGATGAATTGTTGCAGCTGATCGTGCTCCGGCGTTCCCTGCGGGTACAACTGCAGGTAGGCCCGTGCCAGTTCGCAGGGAACCAGATCAATCTGGCCCTTCAGGCTGTCGACGAGCGGTTGGAGATCGGTACTGCAAATCTCCCACGGCAGCCGTGGATAAAAGTCCCGGTTGTTGAGCGCTGGATCGTTGTCGAGAATCTCGAGCCGTTGACCAGGTGGCGTGCCTGCGAATGAAAGCAGCGCCTCACGCGCCGCAATTGTCCGCGCCAGCCCCCCATACGTGCCGAGACTGTAGTCGGGATAAAGGTTGTCGACGCGACGCTCGTCGTTGTCCCCCAACCCCATGGGAGCGAACTGCCATTGATCGCCAGAAAAGACCTGGGTCTCGCGCTGATACTGGTTGCGATACGGCAACTGGCGCCACAGCGGGAGATCGCGATTGATGGATGAGAACCCGGCAGCCAGCCCGCGCGTCACATCGAGCATGTCAGTATTGACCCGCAGCCCGCTTCCCTGTGCGCCGATCACCGGTCCGCGCACGACGGCATGTTGCGTAAACGGGTCGTCGTCGAAGGGGGCCGGGTCGGCAGCCCCGGAACTCATGACGGCCGAATCGGGCCACCAGCTCGCCGGCTTTGCATCGAAAGCGCCGTCGCGCGGCCAGAGACCGCGCGCCGCCGCCTGCCTCGAGTTCGCCAGCGTGCGGACCTTCCACGACCCGGCGGTTCCCACGACGATGATCATCGCCATGATCATCAGCAGCAGCGGCAGACTGAGGACCAGCTCCAGCGGGGCCAGTCCGCGCCGGCGGGCCGGTCCTTGAATTTGCGGGAGCAACGACCTCATCGTGGCGGCCTTTGGGGAAGCATCGGGCGTCAGCAGTTTACCATAACGAAACGCGGGCATAGGACTGCATTTAGTTGACTCCCAGGCAGAATCGGGAAGTGATTGCGGGGCGTTCCACTGCGAAGCTGGAGTGGAACGCATGCAGACCCCCTGATATGGTAGAGTGCTTGCAGCCAGTCCCCTCGACGCGTCGTCGTCGAGGGATCAGGATTCACGTCGCAGATCCGGGCGCCGCAGTCGGCCAATTCTGTCCGTCACTGGTCGCCGGTGTCGCCCCGAAGTTCGATGGCCGTCAAGATCGCGCTCGATTCGTTCGTGGCTGTGCTCAAGCGCAGCAATCTGGTCGCCGGCGACCAGTTGCAGGCGTTGATCGATGAATTCCAGCGGAATCCGGGAAGGTCGAACGACGCGCGACAGTTCGCCGATGCGCTCGTCAAACAAAAGATCCTGACGCCCTGGCAGGCCGACAAGCTGCTCCAGGGAAAGCACAAGGGCTTTTTTCTGGGCAAGTACCGGCTGTTGTCCCTCGTCGGCAAAGGAGGGATGAGCACCGTCTACCTCGCCGAGCATCTGTTAATGCGGCGGTTGTGCGCCATCAAGGTGCTCCCCACGCGTCGCCTGCAGAACGCCTCGTACCTGGCACGGTTTCATCGCGAGGCCCAGGCCGTGGCGTCGCTGGATCACCGGAACATCGTCCGGGCCTATGACGTCGATCAAGCGACCGACGGCGAGACCGAGATTCACTTCCTCGTGATGGAGTACGTGGAAGGCAAGGGCTTGCTGGACCTGGTGCTGGGCTGCCCGAATTCCCGGCTGCCCCCCGTCGTCGCGGCGGAGTACATCCGGCAGGCCGCACTGGGGCTGCAGCACGCACACTCCGCGGGCCTCGTCCATCGCGACGTCAAGCCGGGAAACCTGCTGATCGACATGCAGGGCACCGTGAAGGTTCTCGACCTGGGACTCGCACGGTTCTTTGATTCCGGCGACGAAAACAGCCTGACGGTGCAGCACGACGAACGCGTCCTGGGAACCGCCGATTACCTCGCTCCGGAGCAGGCCGTCGACAGCCACCGGGTCGATTCCCGCGCCGACATCTACAGTCTCGGCTGCACGCTCTACCTGTGCCTGGCGGGACAGCCCCCCTTCACGCAGGGATCGCTGGCCCAACGGCTGCTGGCGCATCAGACGCGCGAACCGCCCTTGGTGGAATCTATCGAGCCGCTGGTGCCGCAGCCCCTGGGCGACATCGTGCGGAAGATGATGGCCAAGGACCCGGCAAACCGGTACCAGACCGCGGCCGACGTCGCAGTGGCGCTGGAAGACTGGTTGAAAACGACCCCCAAATCGGACTTTGACCGCACGTTTGCAGGACTCGATCGGCCCACTCCTTATCCACCGAGCCGGCAACCGGAGTCTTCACGGGCCGATACGGTGCGCCGCGGATCGCGTGCCGACACGTCCAGCACGCCGCAGGTGGAGCGACGGCCCCGTGATTCGACGTCACCCACCAGGCCGAAAGCGAATCCGGCAAACTCTCCCCAGACCGGCGCCCATTCGCAACCGGCTTCGACCCGCGCCAGACCGACGGGCGAGCCCCCGAACACGCGCCGCGAGGATCAGGAAACCGCGATCGGCGCCCCGCCCGTCCCGCCGACGAAACCTGCCGCGGCGCTACTGCCCGACGTCGCGACCGGCTCTCTGTTCTTTGAGACGGATGAGTCAACGGCGACACTGGAATCGGACTCCGTGGATTTCACGTCCGACCGGTTCGCTGCCGACGGCCCGGTGCCGTTTGAACTCGCTGGCGGCGATGACGACGCTCCCGTCCAGCGACGGTCTGCACGCAAGCGGGCGTCGCATTTGCAGGATGGACTGGTAAAGCTTCGCGGCTGGCAGTCGGCGATTCAGGACCGGCTGCAACGACAGTTTCCGCAGCGCCGACAGCGAGCCCAGGTGTTCTGGGGAGCCGTGGGTGCGGGAACGATCATCGTGGCAGGACTGCTGATCTGGGCCCTGCAGCGGCCGGTCGCGCCGACGGTGGCTCGTCCGATCGCAACTCCGAAGTCGCCCGATCCCCCCCCGGTCACGCAACGGAATCTCGGACCCGAACTGAAGGTGGGAGGCGATCAGTCCGATTTCCCGACCATCAGCGAGGCGATCGACTACATCCATGAGAACCGACAGAAGTTCTCTGGGAAGTCCACATGGACGATCAACGTGGCGGGTGGCAACGAGTACCAGGAGTCGATTCGGATCTTCAACAGCGGCGCAGATCCGTTTCC
>JAEUIG010000536.1 GCA_016795125.1 Planctomycetaceae bacterium
CGATTCCTCCGTCGCAGTCACGGCAGATGGTCGAGGCCGTCGTCGCCGCCGGCGGTCATGCCGCTTTGACCGAACTGCCGAGCGTCGCCCACGACGCGTGGCGGTACGCCTTGACGTCGCCGGCTGTCCGCGAATGGATGCTGTCCACGTCTCCAGGCGTTCCCGACGCCGAGCGGCTGCTGCAGGGAGCGAGCAATTTCTCCGAAAGCGGCGGCGCCGACGCGCTCGATGGAGAGTTCCGGGCTGCGCTCACTGTCCCCCGAGCCGTGTCCATTCACATCGGCGACGAGTCGCTGCAGACGCTCGCCTCCGGGGCGCCGTCAGCCGTTGATCCCCACATGCTCGCCGGGAAGATCGACGACCTGCAGTTCGCGTTCTCCGCCGTCGGCGAGTCGTTTCAGATCAGGCAGTCCGAGATCTCGTACAACGTCCAACTGAGCCGCATCCAGATTGACCCGCAGGCCGACGGACTCCTGCGATTGCGGGCCGGCCTGCATCCGCTCACGCTGACGATCGGCGCCACCCGCGTGCACAGCGCGACGCGCAGCGCCGTCGCCGGCCCAATCGACATCCGACTGGGACCGCACTACCCGCTGTGGATCGAGATCAAGGTGAAGCCAGTCGTGCAGGACGGGCGCCTGCACCTGGAAACCCGGCACGTTGACTTCAGTATCCCGGATGACAACTGGATCGTCACTGCTCCCGACGATGTCACCGTGAGCGGTCCCGACATGACTCCGGACCTTGCACGCACCGCGCTCGTCGGCGGCCTGTACACGCGCCGGACAAAAATCGAAGAGTGTGTCCGCGACATGCTCCCGCATCTGGTGAGCGAGCTTGAGCAGCGCCTGCAGCCGGCGAGTATCGATCGGATCGTGGCCGGCATCTGGCCCATCCCGGTGTTCCGGCCGCGACTGCGGATACTGCCCGAGGAAGTGCTCGTCGACGACAGCGGGCTGTCGCTCGTACTGGGACTGGCCGCCGCCCCCCTCAATGACGCGCAGGCGGCTGCGGCGCCGGTCGTCTTGCCGCCGCTGGGACCTGCCGCCGCCGAGCTTCCCCACACCCAGACGCTCGAACTCGGAGTCGCGTCCGGGGTCCTGGAGGCTCTGTCCGGCATGATCGTCGATTCGCACGCAGCGCACATCGACGTCCGCGACATGCCGGAACCGGAGTTTGCGCTGCTGGCGGATCGCGCCGAACTGGTCCGGATCCTTCCGGAACTGGCACGCCTCGGCGATGACATTGAAGTGCGGACCGAACTCGATCTGGCGGCGCCGCTGATCGTGCAGCGTTCGGAATTCGTCGAATCCGTGCAGTTCACGTCGGCCGGCAATGCACCGTCCCGGTCGGCGGATTCGCTCGAGAAATCGGCGCCGGCGGAGGCGGACATCAACTCACTGGCGGCCCGTTTCGAGATTCCGCGGCTCGTCGTGTCGATCCTCGTCCGCGACCGGGCGGCGTCGCGCGAGTGGCGCCCGTATGCGAAATTCGACGTGCGCCTCACTCATTCGGCGAAGCTGCATCTCGCGCTCGACGGCCACGCCGGGCGGATGGTGGAATTGAAGTGGTCCGGCGCTCCGGCCATCGAAGTCGCCGGCGGATACCTGAACGCTCCGGCCGACTGGGACGCCGCCGTCGACCGCGGCCGGCTCGCGATGCTGGTCGGCGACTGCTGGAGAGCGTGGACCGGATCGGAGACCGTCCTCCGTCAGGACGTTCCGGACCTCGTGCTCGGCACCGCGCATCTCCGCATCGACACGATCCAGTGGCGCGGTGTCGAACTGGTCGCCAGCTATCGCACGCCGGAAACGCGGATCACCAACTCCGGCACGCGATTGATCGACTACGCGGTCCGCGGACAGTATTCACCGTGGGGTCCCCGGCTGCAATTGAAGCCGGGCGAAACCAAAGTCTATTCCAGCACGTCCGCGCTGATCGTCCGCCGCTACCCCGAACCCGAATCCACGGCGATCACAGTGACCGTGGGTTCGGAACTCGATCTCGCGGCGCCCGCCCCCTGATCCGCTGGCGGGACGTCATCAGACGGTGACAGTGGGGTGGCACGCCCTGACGAAGGCAGGGCGTGGTCGTTCGCTGGCGAACTCGCGATCTGTTGCGCGCCACCGCGATGGCGCCGCGCTCGCCACGCCCATCCCGTTGGTCTGGGCGTGCCACCCGTCGAGAAAAGACCGCGCCCCATCAGACGGTGACGTAACTCCCGTCGTCGTAGCGCTTGAGCGCCGGCCCGGCGCTTTCCGGCGGCCCGGCATGCACCTGCAGCGACACGGATTCGCCCTGAACGATCCCCTCTGCAAGCAGGAACGACAGGTCGATCGCCTGTTCGTCTTCCAGCCCGCAGTCCGGAAACGCGTTCCAGCGCAACGTGTTGAGCGGCTCGAACAACCCGCACAGCGCGTGGACGTCGAACGAGAAGTTGACCGGCGACTGGTGACCGTCGGCGGGTCCGCCGACCCGCTCGGTCTTGCCGAGGAAGATGCTGATCTCCCAGCGGTCGTCGCTGCGGAAACACTCGAAACCCGGCCGGGCCATGCCGCTGAACGGCTCGAACAGGTCGGCCGCCCGCTGCACAAATCCCGCCAGCCATTCCGGAGTTTTTCGTCCCTGCTGTTTCCGCGCCGCGTAGTTATCCACCTGCCGGATCAAATGTCGAATCGCCAGATGCGAATGGCTCACTGATGCAACTCCAGAGTTCGCCTGACCTCGAAGGGCGACGTCAACTGTCGTGTAAACCGGCCGCATGCTTCGTGATGCGGCGACAACTTCAGCCCGCATGCCCGCCCGGCACCGCAAACTTATCGGGGCGCGGCGACGGCAAACTTCCGCAGTTTCGCGACCGGCCGCCCCCTCCGGCGGACCGGGTGTGCGGGACGCAGGTCATGACAGCCGTGTCGATCACAGGGCGGTCCCCCCTGGCCGCGAGACGCCTCCCGGCGGCACAATCGCCAACCCTGTCGCGACGTTGGGAATTCATACCGCGTGCCGTTCCCTCCGTTGGAGGGCGGCCGGACTCTCGACATTCCGGGTTGCAATCGTCACGTTACGAACACGTCGACTGGGCGGTTTGCAGTGTCCGGAATTCCCCTGGAGACACCGATTTCCGCCGAAGTTGCTGCAACCGCCCCCGCGGGTTGGTCGCGAGTTAATCCAGCTTTTACAATCCGGTTCGTTCGTAAACGCCCAAATCTGCAAGCGCCCGCCACATGGACGTCAACCCCGGACTCAAACGCTTCTTCAACGATCTGGTGTGGTTCACGCGTCTCATGGGCAGCCGCCGACTGGTCGGAAAGCAGGTCGATCAGCGCGGAATGACCGGGGCCGTCAACCTCGTCTTCGGCCCGACCGAGCAGCACGTCTGGCACTGCGACTTCGGCGAGAACGGCTTCAAGTTCAAGTGCGGTCCGCACGCAAGTCCGATGGGGACCGTCACGGTGGATCAGGACGTGGTCTTGAAGATGCTGGCCGGCATGACGTCCTACTACACGGCCGAACTGACCGGCAAGATCCGCGTCGAAGGAGTCGGCCAGAGCGCGTGGGTCCTCAGTTCGACCGTCATGCAGTCGCGCGCGAATGCCCGGGGGGGCGGGCTGCGGGGCTGGATCAGTCGCCGCCATCTGCTCTCGATCCTCCGCCGGTCAGGCACCGGATACGAACTGCACCTGTAGCTTCTGCGGCTGCTTCCGGCGTTCAAGAATCAATCGCTCATTGCCCTCGCTCACGCGTCGGGCTTCCGGTCCTATCTCAACGGAACTCATCGCCACAATGAAGTTCGCACTGCTGTTTGAAATGCAGATCTCCGACCCGACGCGCGCCAGCGAGCGGCAGACGTTTCTCGACTGCGTCGCCCAGGCGGTGCTGGCCGAGGAGGTTGGCTTCGACGGAATCTGGGAGGTCGAGCACCACGGGCTGTACGAGTACTCGCACTCGTCGGCGCCGGAAGTGTTCCTCGCCTATGTCGCGGCGAAAACGCGCCGCCTGCGGCTGGGACACGGCATTACCCTCACGCCGCACCGGTATAACCATCCCATGCGGATCGCGGAGCGGATCGCCACGCTCGACATCCTGTCGGAAGGACGCGTGAACTGGGGATCCGGGAAAAGCTCCAGCGCCGTCGAGAAAGTCGCCTTCGAGAACAAAGTGGATGAACTGCACGACCAGTGGCTGGAAGCGCTGCAGATGATCCCGCAGATGTGGCAGCAGGACGTCTTTCAGTGGAAGGGCCGCTTCTACAACATCGCGCCGACGCAGGTCGTCCCGAAGCCGGTGCAGGCCCCGCACCCGCCGCTGTTTGCAGCCTGTTCCAAGCCCGAATCGGCCGCATCGGTCGGTGCATTGGGCCTCGGAGCGCTGAATTTCGCACTCGGCAACGACGAGTTCCTCAAGCAGAAAGTGGCTGACTACCGCAAGGCGGTCGGCGCGGCGCAGCCGCAGAAGTATCAGAAGAACAACCACTTTGCCTGCACCCCGCCGACGCTCGTGCTGCCCGACGACAAGAAGGCGTGCCAGTACGGTTTCCGCGGCGCCCGGTTCTTTGCGGAAAGCATGGCCTCGTATTACTTCGGCAGCGGCCGCCCGGTGGGCCGGCTCAACGTGCCGCGCGATTTTCTGGCGGAAAACGAGTTGGCTGAAGCGATGGCATATCGTGGAGCGGCCGGTTCGCAGTGCACCGCGATCATCGGCGATCCCGCGGCCGCGCGAGATATGGTCCGCCGCTTTGCGGACATCGGCGTGGACGAACTGATCTGCGTCATGCAGATGGGCACCGTCCCGCACGACCTCATCATGGAATCGATCCGCACCTTCGGCGAGCAGGTCATCCCGCACTTCCGTTGAGCGGGAGGGCGAGGCTCCTGCCGAGCCGCAGCGTCAAGACAGCCCTTCGTACATCGCGGCTCGGCAGGAGCCTCGCCCTCCCTGTGCCCCATTCAACTGCTCGCGCTGCGGTAGTGGCTGAGCGACCAGCTGAATACGCGGCGGGCGATCAGCAGGCCGATGAGCGTGAAGACCGGCGCCAGGACGGCGATCTGCCAGCCGATGTGCTGCATCTGGTTCAGCAACACGTGCGAAGGCACGGTGACGACCAGCAGGATCGGGATGAGATACGAGAACCCGAACCAGACGACTTGTGCCAGCGGATGCGGGCGGTGGTAGAACTCGCGCGGGTAGCGGCCGAACACGGTGATGTAGAACCAGAAGTCGTACAGCCCCTGGTTGCGCCCCAGCCAGATGCTGGTGCTCGCCAGCACGATCATCAGGCTGTAGAAGAACGCGACGCCGACGGCGATCAGCAGCAGATACAACGCCGCGTTGGCGAAAGTGACGTCCACTTGCGCCCGGTCAAGCGCGTACCACAGCAGCCCGCCGGACAGCAACACCTGCGTCAGTTCGGCCAAGTCGACCTTCTCAAACGACACCAGGAACTGCGTGTCGATCGGCTTCAGCAGCGCGAAGTCGAGGTCTCCGGTGCGGATCAGCTCGCTGAAGTTCGCGCAGTTCGGCATGAACAGCGTCTCGACGAGCGAGTTGATGAGCATGCCGGTCGCCATAAAGGCGTAATACTGCTCTCGGGTCCAGCCCTCGATGTCGGGGACAAACGAGTAGATGATCTCGAACAACACCACCTGGGCGACGAACCAGAACGTCCGCGTGACGACTTCGATGAGGAAGTTGCCGCGAAACGTCAGCTCGCGTACGAACGAGTTGCGGAGAAACGTCAGCCAGACACGGCCATAGTGGGGGCGAAACGACATGCGGGGATGGTAGTTGGTGTGGACGACGATCAGAAAGGGTTGATGGTTGATCGTTGATCGAAAACTGCCGACAAGCGGCAATTTCCGGTTTCCACTTTTGGCGACTCGGCACTTCGATCAACCATCAACCCTTCCAGATTCGGATTTCGACATTCGGATATCCCTGCTACAGT
>JAEUIG010000561.1 GCA_016795125.1 Planctomycetaceae bacterium
CGCCTGGCTCTGTCAGGTCAGACTTTCTCGGGTGCCATTGGCTCCGCCAGTGCGATGCAAGGTCTGCGTCCCTTGCGCGATGCACTGGCAGAGCCAATGGCACTCGATCCGAGATCTTTGCTGTGACAGAAGACCAGCGCAATTCGAGCGCGGAACTCGCGCTCGCAGAGCGACAAGCCGGTCAGCAGGCGGACAGCGGCGGGCCGCGAATCGGGAGGACGTAGCGGTCCTCTCCGGATGCAAATTCTGGGGCCGCGAAGTCGATCAACTCGACTCCCGCGGCGAGATTCAGCGACAGGTCCGCAGCGTCCAGGCATGCCTTGGCCGCGAAGTGGTGGCAGATCACGCAATCGTCGTGATCGTGACCCGGACCGTCATGCGGGTGCTCGTGCTCCCCGCCGGAGTGCGGATCGCCCGCCGGCGCCTCGGCACCCGCGTGATGGTGGTGGCAGCAACTGTCGTGGCTGTGCGAATGGCCGTGAGCGTGCGCATCGGACGCGACCTGCGAATTCGCATGAACGTGACTGTCGCCATGCAGCAGGTGCATTCCGCCGTGGCCGACGAGCGCAATCCCGCCGTAAACGGCAAGGAGGCTCCAGGCGAACAGGCGTTGAATGCGGGACAGCATGCAGCAATTCCAGACCGCGATCGCGGTCGAACCGCGTCGCGAGATTGATTCTGGATTGATCGAACGCTGATTGCAACGGGAAATCGGGTGCCTTTGCGGGAAGTTCACACGATTTTGGTTGCAGTGGCGAAACCGCAAGCGTGGGACGAAGGCGTCCTTACGGAGCCGGTTGAGCTTGTGCGCTTGCAAGTTAGTGCCAATAATACATCAACGAACTCCCACCTGATCCACATTGCTTGCTCCCGCAAGCCCCGCCCTGTGGAGAATGAATTGCGTCTCGCCATACTGTGTTGCGGACTGGTCGCCGCCATCGTGTCGCCGACCCACGCGGCCGAATCCTCCGCGCCTCCCACATTCGAGCACGACATCCGCCCCATCCTGCGGGCGCACTGCCTCGACTGCCACGGGGCGTCAAAGGACAAGGACGGGAACCTCGACCTGCGCCTCGTCCGGTTTCAGGTGCAGGGGGGCGACAGCGGCCCCGCGATTGTCCCCGGTCAGCCCGACGACAGCCTCCTCCTCCAGCGCATCCGCGCCAAGGAGATGCCTCCCGGCGAAGTCAAGCTGAGCGACCGTGAGATCGCGCTGTTCGAACAATGGATCGCCGCGGGTGCGACGACCGCACGCCCCGAACCCGAGGAAATCCCTCCGGGCGTCGGCATCACGCCCGAAGAGCGAGAATGGTGGGCCTATCGGCCGATTGTCCGCCCGCATCTTGCGCCTTCAGACGATCCGCAGGTCCGCACTCCGGTGGATGCCCTCCTGCGTTCCGCCATGCCCGAGGGTCTGCACTTTTCGCCCGAAGCGGACCGACTCACCCTGCTCAAGCGCGCCACGCTGGACCTCACCGGGCTCCCTCCCACGTCGGCACAAATCCGGCAGTTCGTCGAGTCGGACGACCCCGCGGCCTACGAGCGGCTGATCGACGACCTGCTCGCCTCGCCCCGCTACGGTGAGCGCTGGGCGCGACACTGGCTAGATATCGCCGGCTACGCCGACTCCGGGGGCGTCACCAGCCAGGACTCGCCGAGACCCTGGGCCTACAAGTACCGCGACTACGTCATCCAGTCGTTCAATGCGGGCAAGCCGCTGGACCGGTTCATCCACGAACAACTCGCCGGGGATGAACTCGGCGGACCGATCACGGGCGACCTGAGCCCACAGCAGATCGAGCTGTTCACCGCGACCGGCTTTCTGCGGATGGCGAACGACGGAACGGACGCCGACGGCTCACCGGAAGCCCGCAACCAGGTCATCTCCGACACCATCAAGATCGTCAGCTCGTCGCTGCTGGGACTCACGGTCGCCTGCGCGCAGTGCCACGATCACCGCTACGACCCGATTCCACAGGCCGATTACTACTCGATGCGCTCGGTGTTCGAGCCGGCCCTCAACTGGAACGACTGGCGAACGCCGAGCCAGCGCGTGCTGTCGCTGTACACCGCCGCCGAGACTCAGAAAGCGGCGGAGATCGATCAGGAGGCGCGCGTCATATCGCTGGAACGGAACGCCAAAGAGGCCGAATACATGGCGGCCGCGCTGGACACGGAACTGATGAAGTACGCAGAACCGCTGCGCGAACAGTTGCGGACCGCGTACAAGACTCCGGAAGCGGAACGGACCGAAGAGCAGAAGCAGTTGCTGACGTCGCATCCGAGCGTGAATATCTCGCCGGGCGTGCTGTACCAGTACAATCAGGCTGCGGCCGACGAGTTGAAGAAGTACGACGAGCAGGTCAATGGCATCATGGGCCGCAAGCCGGTCCATGAATATCTCCAGACGTTGTGGGAGCCGCAGGGCCAGGCGCCGAAAGCGGCGATTTTTCATCGCGGCGACCATCGGCAGCCGCTTGAGGAAGTTGCACCCGCTGCGCTGCAGGTGCTTGGCGGCGACGGCGCGCAGGCCGTCTTCGCGGTCGACAGCGAGGAAGTGCCGACCACCGGCCGGCGACTGGCATTTGCGCGATGGATCACGAGCCGCGAGAATCCGATCACTGCGCGTGTGCTGGCGAACCGCATCTGGCTGCACCACTTCGGCCGTGGACTGGTCTCCACGCCGGCCGACTTCGGCCGGCTCGGCACGCTGCCGACGCATCCGGAACTGCTCGACTGGCTGGCCGATGAGCTGTTTGCCAGCGGCTGGGACGTGAAGGCCATGCATCGCACAATCATGCTCTCCACCGCTTACCGTCAGTCGTCAGTGCGCGATCCGGAGATGAATTCGATTGACCGGGAGAACCACTACTACTGGCGGCGCGATGTCCAGCGCATCGATGCAGAAACGATGACCGATCGTGTGCTCGCTGTCACGCAGCAGATCGACGACTCCCTCTACGGCCCGGCCGTGGCCGTCAAGGAGGATGAAACCGGACAAGTGACGGTTGACGGCGAGCAGCGTCGGCGGACGGTCTACCTGCAACAACGGCGCAGTCAGCCGGTGGCCCTGCTGCAGGCGTTCGATGCACCGGTCATGCAAACCAACTGCGAATCGCGGCCGTCCTCAACAGTGGCGACACAGTCGCTCATGCTGATGAACGGCGATTTCATGTTGCAGCAGGCGGCGCGGCTGTCAGCACAGTCCTTCAGCAGCGAATCGCCCGAGCTGCCGGCGACCCTGCCCGCAGAATTGCCGCAACTCCCGCCTCCGCTGCCGGACCTGTGGCAGTTCGGCTACGGAAGCTTTGACGAAGCGGCGCAGCGGACGGGCAGCTTCACCCTGCTGCCCTACTGGTCCGGTACGGACTGGCAGGGCAGCAGCGAACGCCCGGACCCGCAGATCGGCTGGGTGGGTCTCAACGCGGCCGGCGGACACCCGGGACAGCCGGACTTCTCGCCGATCCGCCGATTCACGGCGCCGACGGACGGAATCCTCAAAGTGACCGGCATGCTTTCGCACGGCAGCGAAAATGGAGACGGAGTCCGTGCGCGGATCGTTTCCAGCCGCAGCGGACTCGTCGGCGAATGGACGGCACTTAACGGATCGGCGGCGACGGCCGCCGACGGCGTGGTCGTTGCGGCCGGAGACGCCATCGATCTGATCGTGGATTGCATCGCTCATGAAACCAGCGATTCGTTCCAGTGGCCGGTGCAGATCGTGCTGTTGCGCGACGGCGCTCAGGTCCATGCCTGGGCGTCCCCGGACGGATTCCACGGACCGCTCGCCGCGCCGACTCCACTGAAGCCGGAGCACATCGTCCGCGCGTGGCAGCGAGCATACCTGCGCACGCCGACCGACGACGAACTGCGGCTGGCGATCGGTTTCATCGCGGGGCAGGTCCAGCATCTGCGTCTGGAAGCGACGGTGCTGCCGGACGGCCGCACGGCCGAACAGCAGGCCCTGGTCAACCTGTGCCAGGCTCTGCTGGTGTCGAACGAGTTTTTGTACGTGGAGTGAGGTGCAAAGGTAGAGAGGGACAAAGGGACAAAGGTACGAGATAAGTCTCCATTCCCTTTGCCACTTTAACCCTCTGTCACTTTGCCCCTCTTCCGTAGACCGGAGTAACGCATGCTGCCTGTGACCCGACGGCGGTTTCTGTCTGAGAACGCGATGGGCTTCGGCTCTCTCGCGCTGGCCTGGCTGATGCAGCAGGACCTGGCGCGCGCGGCGCCGAAGCTTCTGCCGAAGGATGCGCGCAGTTATGACCTGAAGCCGAAGCAGCCGCACTTCCCGCCGCAGGCGACCGCGATGATCTCGCTGTTCCAGCACGGCGGCCCGTCGCACGTTGACCTGACCGATCCGAAGCCGGAGCTGACGCGGCTCAGCGGGACCGACTATCCCGGCGATGTGGAATACAGTTTCGTCAACAACGCGTCGAAGTCGCTGCTTGGCAGTCCCTTCAAGTTCGCCAGGCACGGCGAATGCGGCACCGAGATCTCCGAACTTCTGCCGCACCTTGCTGGGATTGTCGACGACGTCTGCCTGATCCGCTCGATGCACACCGGCGCGAACGGGCACGAGGTGTCGATCCGCTATTTCCACGGCGGCATTCCGGGAGTGCTCGGCCGGCCGACGCTTGGATCGTGGCTCGTCTACGGGCTGGGAACCGAATGCCAGGACCTGCCGGCCTATATGGTGCTCTCCGATCCCGGCGGTCACCCGGTCGACGGCGTCACCAACTGGTCGAACGGCTTTATGCCTCCGCTGTTTCAGGGAACAGTGCTGCGTCCGCGCGAGCCGCGAATCCTGAATCTTGACGCGCCGCCGCATCTGCGCGGCACACTCCAGGAACAGAACCTGTCGTTCCTGCAGGAACTGAACGCGCGGCACCTCGCCGAGCATCCGGGAGAGGCCGATCTCGAAGCCCGCATCGCCAGTTATGAACTGGCCGCCGCCATGCAGACAGCCGCGCGCGACGCACTCGACATCGCTCAGGAGACGAAAGCGACCCAGGAGCTGTACGGCCTCGACAACCCCGAAACGCAGGAATACGGCACCCGCTGCCTGATCGCACGGCGGCTGGTCGAGCGGGGCGTACGGTTCGTGCAGCTATTCCATTCCGGTCAGCCGTGGGACACGCACTCCGGCATCCGCACCGCGCTGCCGGCGATCTGCAAACGGACGGATCGACCGGCGGCGGCGCTCGTGACGGATCTCAAGCAGCGCGGACTGCTGGAGTCCACGATCGTGCATTGGGGAGGCGAGATTGGTCGCTTGCCCGTGACACAGAACCAGGGCGATCCTGCGAACGCGGGACGCGATCACAACGGTCAGGGCTTCAGCATCTGGATGGCCGGCGGCGGCTTCAAGGGGGGCATGACCTACGGCGAGACCGACGAGTTCGGCCATCGGGCCGTCACCAATGTCCTCACGCCGAACCACATCCAGGCCACGCTGATGCACCAGTTCGGCCTTGACTACTCCCAGTTGCGCTACCTGCACAGCGGGCGCGAGCAGGAGATCACCGCCGGACGCGAATCGCGGGTCGTGAGCGAACTGCTGGCGTGAGAGTTTGCCGTCGCATCGCGTCGGCAGTCTGGCGGAAGGTGCCGCAAACGAATAAACTTTCGCAGATGCGTTGACGTGTTCCACCTTCCCGTTCGCTGCGCCGGGGGCTGCCATGCTGACGATGCTCGGAAGCGGTCGTCGCTGTTGTGACGGCATCACCCGACGCGAGACGTTGCAGGCGGGGTCGCTGGCTCTCCTGGGGAGCCTCGGAATTCCCGGCATCGGTCGGGCCGCGACCGCTCCGCAGCCGACGTTCGAGGGCAAAGCAAAGAACGTCATCCTGCTCTATCTGCTCGGCGGCGCGCCGACGCAGGACATGTGGGACCTCAAGCCGAAAGCGCCGTCTGAGGTTCGTGGCGAGTTCAATCCCATTCCCACCAACGTGCCGGGGATCGACATCTGCGAGCATCTGCCGCGCATGTCGCAGTGGATGCACAAAGCGGCCATCGTCCGTTCGCTCAATCACACGGCCGGCTGTCACAACTGCCTGCCCGGCTACACCGGACTCGAACGCTCGGTCGATACGAACACGACGAGTCCCAGCTATCCTCCGAGCATGGGCTCGGTCGTGTCGTACCTGACGCGCGGGCAGAACACCGTGCCGCCGTACGTCTATCTCCCGGCGCATCTCGGTTGGGGACAGCTTGTCCGCAGGCCCGGTCCTTACGCAGGTTACCTGGGACAGAAATACGATCCGCTGTTCTCACAGTGCGCCCCTTTCATCGACAAGCCGCCTGAGGTCAGGGACTATCCGCAAGTGCTGCGCGGAATGCCGGTCCTGGGCGACAGCGAGCTGCAGGCCGGGATCACGGTCGACCGGCTCAATACGCGGCAGACGCTGCTGTCGCAACTCGACGATGAGTTCCGCCGCGCCGGACAGCAGGCCGAGTCGCGCGGGTACAGCGGCATGCAGCTTGCGGCGCTCGACCTGCTGACCCGCTCGAAAGTGAAGGCCGCGTTCGACGTCAGCCAGGAAGACCCCGCTCTCCAGGATCGATACGGCAAGTATCTCTTCGGCAGCAGCACGCTCGTGGCGCGGCGGCTGCTGGAAGCGGGCGTGCGGTTCGTCAACGTGACGTGGGACTGCTACTGGGAGCGGCTGCAACTGCAGAACGCCGCCTGGGACACGCACTGGCGCGCGTTCGGCATCCTTAAGGAATACAACCTGCCGTGGTTCGACATGACGTACACCGCGCTCATGGAGGACCTTGAAGCGCGCGGCCTGCTCGATGAAACGCTCGTCGTGACCATGAGCGAGATGGGGCGCTCGTACTGGGTCAACAAGGAAGCCGGGCGCGAACATTGGACGCACTGTTACTCAGTGATGCTCGCCGGAGCCGGAATCCGCGGCGGCTCGGTTTACGGCGCCTCCGATGATCGCGCCGCCTACGTCTTCGACAAGCCGGTGAGCACCGGCGACATCTGCGCGACAGTGTTCCAGGCCCTCGGCATCGACCCGACGACGACCACCGTCCCGGACGCCACCGGCGGTCCGCATCACCTGGCTAACGGCGGACAGCCGTTGTGGGACATCCTCGCCTGAGAAGGATTCAGGGGTCGGGATGCAGGATTCAGGAACGTCTCGCATGACGTGATGAGTCGCGATGCCTGCGCGAGCTCGATAAGCTGCCGCTGAGTGGATTGAATTCGTCCGGTATGCTGACCGGATCGCACCAGCGGAGCAGTCATGCCGATGTCGATATTGAATTCCCGCTGCATCTGTGCAGCGCTGCTGTCTCTGGTTGCCGGAATGACACTCGCCGCCGATCCGACTGCGGAGCAGCGGCAGTTTCAGGACTTCGTGCGAGCCGAGGCGCGGCGGATCAACGCCGAGCAGCATGCTCCGAAGACGGCGGCCGAATGGCAAGCGCGCCGCGAGGAGATTCATGCCGCACTCGAACGCGCCTGGGGCGGTTTCCCGGACGAAGGCTGTCCGCTGGAGCCGCGCAAACTGGGTGAGGAGCCGCGAGACGGTTACCGGTTTGAGAAGTGGGTTTTCCAGACGCTGCCCGGCGTGTGGATGACGGCCTTCGCGTACGTTCCCGCGGGAGCCGGTCCATTCCCGGCCATTCTGCAGGTGCACGGACACTGGAAAGGCGCCAAGCAGGACCCGGTCGTCCAGTCGCGCTGCATCGGCGCGGCGAAACTGGGGTTCTTCGTGCTCGCGGTCGACGCCTTCGGCGCCGGCGAACGCGGACTCGGCGAGCAACTGGGCGAGTATCACGGCGAGATGGTCGGCACGACGCTGTTTCCCATCGGCCGCCCACTATCCGGCATCCAGGTCTACGAGAACATGCGGGCGGTTGAGTACCTGCAGTCGCGGCCGGAGGTCGACGGGTCGAAGATCGGCATCACCGGGGCCAGCGGCGGCGGCAACCAGACGATGTACGCCGGCGCGTTCGATGATCGCTTTGGCGCGGTCGTCCCCTGCTGCTCGGTCGGCACCTACGATTCGTACCTCACCACGGCGAGCTGCATGTGCGAAGTCGTCCCCACCGGGCTGGCGATCACCGAGGAATGGGGGGTGCTGAGTTCAGTCGCGCCGCGCGGGCTGATGATCATCAGCGCCACGAAAGACGCGTTCCAGTTCTCCGTCGGCGAGGCGCAGAAGTCTCTCGCCGAAGTCGGTCCCGTCTACGAAGTCACCGGGCATCCCGAACGACTCAAGCATGCGATCTTCGACTGGCACCACGACTACAGCCAGCCGATGCGCGAGGCCATGTACGGCTGGATGACGTTCAATCTGAAAGGCCAGGGCGATGGTTCCCCCATCGCCGAACTCCCGCTCGACGTGCAGGAACCCGAACGCATCCGCTGCTTCCCGGACGGTTCCCGCCCCGACGACTGGCTCACGTTGCCGCAGTTCGCCGCGCGCGAAGGACGCGCCCTGCTGGCAAACTGGAAGACCCCCGCTTTCAAGTATGAGTGGTCGGCGCGGGCCGACGAGTTGCGGCGCTCGCTTGAAGCGACTCTCGGCGGATTTCCGCAGACCTCGCCGCTGGACATTCAGTTGGTGCCCAATGTTGCCGTCGACCCATCGCGATCCGTGTGGACGTTTTCTCCGGAACCTGGACTCACGCTGCGTGCCAACTGCGAACTCGCGAAAGCTGCGACAACTCGCACCGCCGTGCTGCTCAATCTCGAGGGAGCAGTCGCGGCACAAACAAGTCCGTTGGCTGCGGAGCTGCGCGACGCCGGATGGAATCTGGTCACGCTCGACCTGCGCGCGACCGGGCAACTGGCCTGGCCCGGCGACGCCATCATGCGCGCATCCGACCACAACTCGGCCCAGTGGGCGATGTGGATTGGCCGGCCTTTGATCGGGCAGTGGACCAACGACGTGCATCGGCTGCTGCAGTCGATGAAGGAGGCGGTCGGCGATGTCGGCCCGGTCACGGTCATCGGCCAGGGACCGGCCGGTCTGGTGGCCCTCTGCGCCGGGGCGACCGATGCGGCGAATCGCATCGAGCAAGTGGCCGCCGTTGGGACGCTCGCGAGCTACGTCAGCGACGTCCCGTACGAGAACCAGCGTGTGGGCATCATGGCGCCGGGGATTCTGCGCGACGTCGGCGATGTCCAGCACATCGCGGCGCTGTCGTTCCCGCGCAAGGTTGTCGTTGCCGGTGGAGTCGCCGGCGGCGGTGCGGTGCTGACGATCGCCGACCTGGCGGCGGCATATTCCGTCGCGGGAATCATCGCCAGACAGCAGGAGTGCCCGGAAGCGCTCGCCATTCAGGAGAGCACCTCCGAGATCACGGCGTTGCTCGACTGACGGCCAGTTACGTCCGCCGCTCCCGTGCAACTGCGGTAAAGTTGCGCAGCCGGTGCGCTGATTGCTTGCAGGTCGGCACGAGCCTCTACGATCGTGTCGGAATGGTAACTCGCGTCAGGGTAAGGGGTTGTGTGCGCAGGTGGCGTTTTGGCGCCGCTGGAATGACAGTTGCATGACAATTCGTATTGCATCTCTCGACTCGCCGGCAGAAGGGCCTGCCGTTGGCCACGACATCATTGACGACACCCGTGCGACTGCAACTGCTGCCAAGTGCGCATGGCGCGACGCTGCAGTCCTGGGCATTCGACGATCAAGCGCTGATCCAGATCGGCCGGGCCAGCGAGTGCGACGTGGTGATCGCGCATCCGGTGGTCTCAAGATCGCACGCCTATCTGAAGTGCGACGCCGGCCGGTGGCACCTGTCTGTCATCAGTCAGAACGGCGTCTACGTCGATGGTGAGCGCGTCCAGAA
Organism: Planctomycetaceae bacterium; assembly: GCA_016795125.1. Taxonomy (GTDB): domain Bacteria; phylum Planctomycetota; class Planctomycetia; order Planctomycetales; family Planctomycetaceae; genus JAEUIG01. The sequence goes on from JAEUIG010000561.1 coordinate 9,817, forward strand.
TGTGCGCATGTCCGAGGGCTTGGTCTTCCGGCTCGCCTCGACCGGCCCGTTTCTTCGCTTCTGCGGAGCGGAGCCCCAGAACAGCAGTCTCCGTGACACCGTCGTGCCGGACGAATCCACCCCCTCGGTGATGCTCCTGGATGTCGCCAGGCGCGACCGTCAGGTTGAAGAGATTGCCCATGCTCCGTTCTTCCACGACCTGCGGGAGTTGGCGAAATCCCTGCGGTCGCGAAATGCAGACGACACCCGACACGTCGATTGATAAAGCGCTCCCTTGGCCAAGATCATCTCGATTCATTCGTTTCGCGGAGGCACGGGCAAGTCGAACACCACCGCGAACCTGGCGGTGCTGCTGGCCGCCGCGGGCCATCGCGTCGGCGTCGTCGACACCGACATTCAGTCCCCCGGCATTCATGTGATCTTCGCACGCCCGGCGTCGGAGGTCCGCTACGCGCTCAACGACTACCTGTGGGGCCGCTGCGGCATCGAAGACGCCGCGTATGACGTCACGCCGGCGGCTATCGGCAGCGCCGACCCGGACGCCGATCGGCCCCGCCTCTTTCTGATCCCGTCCAGCATCGACACGGGCGACATCGCGCGCGTCTTGCGCGAAGGATACGACGTTGCCCGCCTCAACGACGGATTCCAGAAACTGATTCGCGTCCTCAACCTCGATTATCTGCTGATCGACACGCATCCCGGCGTAAACGAAGAAACCCTGTTGTCGATTGCGATCTCCGACCTCCTCCTGCTGATACTCCGGCCCGACAACCAGGACTTTCAGGGCACTTCGGTCACAGTCGAACTGGCCCGGCGCCTGGAGGTGCGGGAGATTCTGATCGTTCTGAACAAGGTCCCGTCGAGCGCCAGCGTTGAACAGCTGCGCGGCCAGGTCGAGATTGCGTACCGGGCATCGGTGATCGGTGCTCTCCCGCTGTGCGAACAGATTGCCGAGCTGGCGAGCAGTGCGATTTTCATCAATCGTCATCCCGATCACCCGGTGACGGCGCAGCTGCGTGCAATCGCCGCGCGCATCATGAGTTGACCGGCCGGCGTACGCGTTTTTTTCAGCAGGCACCCATGACGACGGAATCC
>JAEUIG010000658.1 GCA_016795125.1 Planctomycetaceae bacterium
AACCAATCCCAGGACGCACGTTGCCGCTCGAATCGATGCAGACATGGCGATCCTCGAAAAACGAGGGAAGAAATGGACGACATCACCCACGAGGATGCTACGCCGCAGCCCGAGCCTGCGTCAAATTCGTGTGCGAGCCGCCGACGAGTCGGGTAGAGTGCTGCGTTTGGCGGCGAGCCGCAGGCGATGCCGCACGATTTCCTCATGCCCACTGAGCGATGCTTCAGTCCTGCGAACTGGACGACTTCGATGCACCGTGAATTCATCGCTGCACTGCTGCTGGCATTTCTCGCGAACATACCCATGCTCGTCGCGGACGAGGGCACGTCCCCCGAACCCGTCCGAGTCGCCGGGATCGTCCTCAAATGGATCAAGGCCGACAAAGCCGCGAACTGCAATCGCGCCGAAGCACTGATCCGCGAAGCCGCCGCCGGCGGCGCCCGGATCGTCTGCACCACGGAGTGCTTCCTGGACGGCTACGCCATCACCAACAGGGATATGCCGCTGGACGAATATCGCGCCCTGGGCGAGCAAGTCCCCGGTGGCCCGTACTACGAACGGCTCGCGAAACTCGCGGATGAACTCGACATCCACCTCTGCGCCGGCATGCTCGAAGCCGACGGCGACCGAAGGTTCAACACGGCCGCAGTGATCTCTCCCACGGGGGAACTGCTCGGCAAGTACCGCAAGCAGGAACTGGGGCACGAGCTCGTCCGCAATACGCCGGGCGATGCATCGCCGGTCTTCGACACACCGCATGGCCGCATCGGCCTGATGATCTGCGCCGATCGCCGCAATGCGGACCTCGTCGGAAGGCTGCAGGCGAATGGGGCGGAACTGCTCATCTGCCCTTCGGGAGGGATGTTCGGCCCGAAATCGAACGACCCGATCCTGCAGGCGCGCTCGCAGGAAACCGGTCTGCCGATTGTCTTCGTGCACCCCGCAGAGTTTCTGGTGACAGGACCCGGCGGAGTGATCGAAAGCCGCGAGCTGCTGGGAGACACGCTCGAGATTGCACCTGAGCAGGTCGGCACCGAGCGCGACTCCAGCAAGGTCTACTTCTTCGATGTCGCGCCGGTTGAACGGGACGGCAACGCACCGGGGGGCAACCCGTGAGATCGTTGGAGGTCAGCCGCCAGGCGGCCGTCGCGCGTAACAACTGATGGTTCGGTCCGCTCAGTCGAGTATCGCTTCTCGGGGAACGATTGCGCGCAGAACGTCATCCGCTTGACGACACGATTCGCGATTCTGAGACAGGCGCGCCCGCATCGCGCGCCGCAACTGAACGCCCCAACAGCCGACGTACATTAACGTTGCGACGCTATCGGCAATAATTGCCGCTGCAGGTGTTGGATTTGCACGATCTGATCCGTCGTGCACAAAGCCGCCACTGGATCGAGGCGGGGTATGCCTCGCGGCAGGCGGCAGCATCTGCAGGGTCTCGTTGACCGGGACGGAGGACAAGGAATGCGCAAGCTCATCATCGCAATGGTAGTGGTGGCCAGCGGACTGCTGGCGACAGGGAACGTGGACGCAGGACACGGCTGCGGCTATGGCGGCGGGTACGGTGGCGGGAGCTACGGCGGTTACTATGGAGGCGGCGGCTACTACGGCGGCGTCGGGTACTACGGCGTTGGATACAGCAGCTACCCGTCGTATGGCTACGGCGGCGGCTATTACGGCCGCAACTGGGGCGGCGGATACCGTGGGGGCTGGGGCGGCGGCTACGGTGGCGGATGGGGGGGTGGCTACGGTGGCGGCTGGGGCGGCGGCGGGCACCACCATCACCATCACCACCACTAACCGTTGCAGAACAATGGCGTTGCAATCCAGCAACGCCACGAGCATCCGAGCGTTGCGGCCCCCCCCGACCGCAACGCTCTTGTCGTTGGAGTTCAGGCTTTAGCCTGCTGTTTTTTGGATCCGTCGACATTCGAAGCAGCCTCACGGCTGAACTCCAACGGACCGAACGCCGACGTCACTCCTTCTCCACCACCTCCATCCCCAACTGCCGCATCTTGCGGTACAGGTTGGAGCGGTGCAGGCCGAGGACGCGGGCCGCGTCACTCATGTTTCCGCGAACGCGCTTCACGGCGCGGCGAATGTACTCCTGCTGAAACCGGTTCGTCGCATCAGTGAGTCCGACTCCGTCCGCGAGGTCTTCAAACGCGTCCCGCTGCGGGCTGAGGATGAATGCCAGGTCCTGAACTTCGACACGCTGTTCGCGCGTCAAAAAGGCCACTCGCTCCATCAGGTTGCGGAGTTCTCGAATATTGCCCGGCCAGTGATGTGCCTGCAGCCGGCGGCGGGCCTCCGGCGACAACACCAGCGTCTTCCGGTTCGCCTGCCGGCAGAACCGTTCCAGGAAGAACTCCGCCAGCGGCAGCACGTCCTCCGGACGGTCGCGCAACGCCGGGATATCGAGTGTGACGACGCTGAGCCGGTAATACAGGTCCTGCCGGAATCGCCGCTGCGCGACCATCTCGGCGAGATCGGCGTTGGTGGCGGCAATGACGCGCACGTTGATCGGAATCGGCATCGATCCGCCGACGCGGGTGACGACCTTCTGCTCCAGGACGCGCAGCAGCTTCGCCTGGCCGCCGGTGCTCATGTCGCCGATCTCGTCGAGGAACAGCGTGCCCCCTTCGGCGAGTTCAAACTTGCCCATCTGCATGGCGTGCGCGTCGGTGAACGCTCCCTTCTCGTGCCCGAACAGCTCGCTTTCCAGCAGTGTCTCGGTGAGCGCGGCGCAGTTGACGGCGATGAACGGCCGGTCGGCGCGCGGCCCCTGGTAATGCAGCGCCTGGGCGGCAACCTCCTTGCCGGTGCCGCTTTCGCCGAGGATCAGCACCGGCAGGTCGGTGGCGGCCAGCCTGGCAATCGTGTCCCGCAGGGCCACGATCGCTGGACTGTCGCCGACGATCGAGGAACTGCCGGTCACCTGCGCCTTCAGGTGCAGGTTGCTGCGAATCAGCACGTCGCGCTCGCGCGCATACTGAATCGCGAGCGCCGCCTGCGAACCGAATTCGCGCAGCCCCTCTTCATCCTCGGCGGAGAACGGACCGCCGCGCCGGTTAATCAGTTCGAACGCTCCAATCCGATCTCCCTCGGCATCGTACAGCGGCGAGCACAGCAGGTTCTGCGTGCGATACCCGCTCGACTTGTCGACGGATTGATCGA
>JAEUIG010000659.1 GCA_016795125.1 Planctomycetaceae bacterium
TCTGCCAAGCCGTTCCGAGACTGCCAGGGATACATCCTCAGCGCTGTCTCAGAGGATGGATTAACCTTCATCCCGGAGCCGGGCATTCGCGTCGCGCCGCAGCCCGATCTGCCGCACATGTCGCTGCGCGTGCTGGTGCCGTCGGTGACCCGATTGGACGACGGCCGCTGGCGGATGTATTTCGAAGCGCGCGGACCGGCGGACCGTCCCACGATCATCGCCAGTGCGGTGTCACTCGATCAACTGCGCTGGGAGCTGGAAACAGGAGAGCGACTGCAGACGGACGGCGGCGTTGGCGGTCCGCGATTCCTGACTCTGCCGGAAGGAGGCGGGAGGATGTTTTGCTTCCGCTCTGAATACGGAACCGGCGGACCGGCAGCCGGTTCGCGAATGGGCACGACCATCGTCAGCGCAATAACGACCGACGGCCTGAACTTCGAATGGGAACCCAGTGCACGCCTGCGTGACCGCGAATCCGACGACGACTCTGCCGGCATCACCGCGGCTCAGGCTTTGCCACCCCTGACACCCGAATCCGAATGGCTGCTGTTCTATTCCGCGTGGCAGAACCCGCCTCCTGGTCGACAATCACCGACGCACCCCAGCCACGACCTGAATGCCATCGCCAGCGGCCGCAGCGCCGATTTTGCCGCAGCATCGATCGCATCTGACATGTCGGGCTATCGGTCGCGGATCTTCGTCGCGCGCTCGTCCGACGGACTGCACTGGACGAAGGGGGAGTGCGTTATTGAAGGCAGCGGTTACGGCGGAGCAGGCCTCGACGCAGTTCATGCCGAAGACATGTCGCTGACCCAGATCGACGACGCCCGCTGGCGAATGTACTACGCCGCCTGCGACGCGCGCGGCCACTGGTCCATCGCCAGCGCCACCTGCGCTTCTATTCTGCCGCGACGCTGATCGTGCAAAAAACTCACCGCAGAGTGCGCGGAGTTCGCAGAGGAACACAACAAGACACTTTCTTCTCTCTGCGTCCTCTGCGCACTCTGCGGTGAACATGCGTCACTCGCATCGCTCTCGCGTGCATCAAAGTTCACTTGTACGTATGCTGCACCCCCAACGCGATTCCTGAACCGCCCCACTCGGGAGATGTCGATGCGCTGCTTCCTGTTGGCCTGCTGCACCCTGGCGTGTCGCACCATTCTGGCTGCTGAGCCGGTCACGCTGGAGACGGTCGTCGATCCCGGCGCCAACCTCGCCGATGAGCCGGTGGCAGAGACTTACTCCGAAGAGACCGCGATTCGCTTCCTCGATTCCGCCGCCCTCCACTGGCAGAAGCAGCGCGAGTGCTTCACCTGTCACACCAACTACGCCTACCTGTACGCGCGGCCGCTCGTGTCGTCGGATTGCGATGAACACAAAACGGTGCGGGCCTTCGCCGAACAACTGGTCTCACAGCGCTGGTCGGACAAGGGACCACGCTGGGACGCGGAAGTTGTCGCCACTGCGGCGGCACTGGCCTTCAACGATGCCCACACGACGAACACGCTGCACCCGGTGACGCGCGAAGCGCTCGACAAGATGTGGTCGCTGCAGCGTGAGGACGGCGGCTGGACGTGGATCGACTGCGACTGGCCGCCCATGGAAGACGACGACGGCTACGGCGTCTGTCTCGCCGCTCTGGCGGTCGGCGTCGCTCCGGACGACTACCGCGAATCCGAAGCCGCACGCAAGGGACTCGACGGCATCCGCAGATTCTTCGCCGCCAATCCTCCGCCGACGCTGCATCACCGCGCCATGCTGCTGTGGGCCGACAGCTACGGCGCCGACGTTCTCACCGACGACGAAGTGCAGCAGGTCGTCGCCGAGATCCGTTTGCTGCAGCACGCCGACGGGGGCTGGAGCCTGGCACAATTCGGCAATTGGGAACGTGAAGACGGCTCGCCGCAGGACCTGGAAACCAGCAACGGCTACGGAACCGGTTTCGCCGTCTACATCCTCCGCAAATCCGGAGTGCCGGCGGACGATCCGTCGATTCAGCAAGGCGTGACCTGGCTGAAGGGGAATCAACGGACCAGCGGACGCTGGTTCACCCGGTCTGTCTACAAAGACAGCAAGCACTACATTTCGCACATCGGGACGGCCTTCGCCGTGATGGCGATCGCCGAGTGCGAGTGATTAAGAAGGAAAAACAGGAGTGAACAGAGTGAACAGAGAAGGTCGCAGAGAGATTCACTCCGAAATGGAGTCGCAGCGACGCATGCGCGGTACAGTCAAGGGGCCGAACTGACAGGGACGATCATTGCAGCTGCAATCGACGTGCATCGAACGTTGGGCCCCGGCCTGCTCGAATCGATCTACCATTGGGCACTGGCACAAGAGCTGGCAATGAGAGGCCTGGCTTTCTCCAGCGAGCAGCGCGTGCGTATCGAGTACAAGGGACATTATCGAGACGAGCCGCTGCGTTACGACCTCCTCGTCGAAGATTGCGTGCTCGTCGAGGTCAAAGCGGTCGAAGCGATTCACGGCATCCACAAAGCCCAACTGCTGACGTACATGAAGCTGCTCAACGTCCCATTGGGATTGCTTCTGAACTTCCATCAGGAGAAACTGGTCGACGGCGTCGCACGGATGATTCTCCCCGGTGCAAATCGGTGAACTGAGCAAACGTTTGATGACCTCGGTTCCCGCCTCTGTTCGCTCTGTTACGTCTTGTTTTTCCTTTCTCGGGAGTTGGGAACCGTGTTGAATCTCGGCCGAATCCCCACTCGCAATTGCCAGAGCCTGTCACGCCGGGCCCTGCTGCAAGCCGGCGCTTGTTCCGCACTCGGGCTCGGGCTGCCGCACTGGCTCGCGCGACCCGCCAGCGCGGCCGCCCTTTCCCCACGCGTCAAATCAGTCCTGCTTCTGTGGCAATGGGGCGGGTGCAGCCACCACGAGACGTGGGATCCCAAGCCGAACGCCCCGCTCAAGATTCGCGGCCCCTATCGGCCGATCGCCACCTCCGTCCCCGGCACCCAGATCTGCGAACTGCTGCCGCTCTCCGCGTCGCGCGCGCATCGGATGACGATCATCCGCAGCATGGCGCACGACATGAAGGACCACAATCAGGCCGGAACCGTTTCGCTCACCGGCAGCACGAACGGATCGCAGGCCTCCGGCGGCATTCCGTTTCCAGGCCGAGTACGCCCCAGCATGGGGTCGCTGATTTCCTATCTCGGCCGCGACCAGCGTCGCGACTGGCCGGCGTTCACGGTCATCGGCCGCCGCTGCAACGTCAGCGGCGCCGACCTGCGGGGCCAGGCCTCCGGCGCACTCGGCTCCGCGCACGACCCGTTCTACCTGCAGGGATTCGACTTCGACACCGGGGTGCCGATTCCGCCGTCGCTGGAACCGATTGGCGAAATCGGCGGCACCCGGCTCGACAACCGGCAGGCGCTGCTGAGCGAGTTCGATGCGTGGCAGCGACGGATGGAAACGGCAGAAGTCGTCGGCCGTTACGACGACCTGCGGCAAAAGGCGTTCGGACTTCTGACGTCGTCCGGCGCCAAGCGGGCGCTGAATCTCGACGAAGAATCCGAAGAACTCCGCGACCGGTATGGACGAACGGTCTTCGGTCAGAACTGCATTGTCGGCCGCCGGCTGGTGGAAGCGGGTGTCCCGTTCGTCCAGGTCAACTGGAGCGGCAACGCCGAGGACGAGCAACAGGGCGGCGACGGTGGCTGGGACCTGCACTATCGGCTGTTCGAACGCATGCAGGACCGCTACTGCCCGTCGTTCGACCGGACGTTCGTCGCACTGCTGGACGACCTCGAACAGCGCGGCCTGCTCGACACGACGCTCGTCCTGGCGATGGGCGAGTTCGGCCGCAGCCCCGAGATCAGCGAAATCGGCGGTCGCGAACACTGGCCGTTCGGGTACTCGATCGCGCTCGCGGGAGGCGGCACCACGGGAGGCGCGGTGATCGGACAATCCACACTCGACGGCGGCTACCCTGCGGACCGGCCCAATCATCCGGTCGACCTCATCACCACCATCCTGCACCTGATGGGTCTCAACCGCGAAGAACTGTTCGTCAAAGATGCCTCGGTGCTCGGCGCGCTCATCCCGGAACTGGTGTAGTCCGCTCGCTCCGCGAGCGGAGTGAAAACGCGTCGGTCCTCCTCGTTCCCAAGCTCCAGCCTGGGAACGCACTCACCTCGAAGCTCTGCTTCGCGTCCCGGAGTTCGCTTTCAATGCTCCGAACACTCGCCTTGCTGCTCATCATCTCCGCCGGCATCGCACACGCCGACGACGTGATCGAACCGCCGGTCGAACGCCTGACGAAGACCTATTACGACAAGTTCTTCCTCCGCTACTCCCCGGACGGATCGCATCTGATTTACTCACGCCACCATCGCAATCTGCGGCAGGCGAACCAGGTCCTCGTCGGCCTGCGAGTCGTGAAGGCCGACGGCACGGACGATCGCCCGCTGCTGGCCGAATGGGACGCCAGCGTGCAGATTCAGGAGCACGGCAGTTTCTCTCCCGACGGCCACCAGCTGGTGATTTCCGGCGGCGGCAACGACACCGGCAACTCGGCGAAGGACACGTTCGTCGCGGAGATCAGCACCGAGTTCCAGGCCGCTCATCTGCGGAAGGTCATCGCCGGAACCGGCGTCATGCTGGGAGAGGAACCGTGCTGGTCACCGGACGGCAAACGGCTCTGCTTCGTCACGATCGATGAAAAGTTGTGGGTGGCCGACGCCGATGGCGCCAACCGGACACAGCTCGTGCAGGTCGACGGCCTCTATTGTCATCAGCCGGCCTGGTCTCCCGATGGAAAATGGATCGCCTTCGCCACCGATCGCGACGGGAATGTGGAGATCTACAAGGTCCGCTGGGACGGCAGCGAGCTGACGCGGCTCACCGACGATCCCGGTTTCGACTGCCGCCCGCGCTGGTCGCGCGACGGTCGCTGGCTGCTGTTCACTTCCAATCGCGGGTCGAACCACGACCTGTACGTGATGCGCGACAACGGCATCGACGTGCGGCGGCTGACATTCAACGCCGCGCTCGACGATCACGGCGACTGGTCGCCGGATGCGACCACGATTGCATTCGTCTCGATGCGCGACGGCGGGTTCGACATCTACCGGATGCCGGTTCCGGCGGATCTCAAGATCGGCCCGCCGGCGACGATCGACTATGAACAGCCGGCGTCGCGTGAACTGCTCGCACATTACGATTTCGACAGTGTGCTGCCGACGGCGACTTCGATCATCGACCGCGCCGGCGCGAATCCCCTGCAACTGCTGGGTGCGACCGTCGTTTCCAGCGGCGCACGCGGCAGCCTGCACTTTGACGGCTCAGACGATTCGGCCCTTGTCGGCAATCCACTCGCCTTACGGACCAGCGGACCGTTGACCATCAGCGTCTGGGTCAGGGCCGACGGTTTTGCCGGCAACGGCTACGTGCTCTCAAAACAGGGCTGGAACATCTATGTCGGCCCGGACGGCCTTGCGCGATTCGAGACGCGCTCGGCGAATGACACGGCCTGGCTGACGCTGCCGGCCGGGCGGCCGCTGAAAACCGCCGAGTGGAACTTCGTCGCGGCAGTCTTCGATCCCGAGCAGCAGCGCGAATCTCTGTACCTGGACGGCGCGCTCTCGGCCGAACGGCCGCGCACGGATGGCGCCATCGGCGCGACGGCAGGATATCCGCTGCAGCTCGGCCGCTACGGGACCACGAACTCCCAGGGTTTTCGCGGCGAGCTGGACGAAATCCGCATTTACGGCCGAGCCCTGTCCGCCGACGAACTGCGACAGCAATTTCACGAACAGCGTCCGCGAATCGTCGGACCGTAAAGACCTCTTACTAGCCGCGACCGTAAGGGAGCGCACTCCGCTCGAATTCGCTCCCTTACGGTCGCGGCTAGTCGACGTGCGTAATCACTCGAACTCCTCAATCACGCCGCTCCGAAACCGGCGCGGCCCCGCGACGGTCTGCAGCAGGAGACTGCCGTCATCGTCGAATCCCAGACAGGTGCCCGTCACGGATCGCGTGCCGTCATTCAGCTTGACGCACCGGCCTGAGAGCAGGCAACGGCGCCGCCAGTCCGACAGCAACTCACCGAAACCCGCATCGAGCCGCTGCAAGTCGGCGTCCAGTTTCTGCAGGAACCGGACGAGGAGGTCGCCGAGATCCAGTGCGCGTCCCGCGACGTCGCACAGCGCCCGCGCCCTCCGCCGCACGTCGTCGGGCGCTTCGCGAAGCGAAACGTTGACGTTCAGGCCGACACCGATGACGAGCCGGTCCGGCGCATCGGGCGGCACTTCGACCAGGATGCCGCAGGCCTTGCCCCCGTCCACGAAGACGTCGTTCGGCCATTTCAGGCGGACATCCGACCCGGGAACGGCGGTGGCGACGGCCTCACACACGGCGCCCCCGGCCACGAGTCCAATGAGCGGCCGGCGCTCGATGTCGATGGGAGCGGCGTTCACGATCAGCGAGAACGTCAGCCCGCCGTCGGTCGACCACCAGCGATTGGCGCCGCGTCCGCGACCGAGCGTCTGCCGCAGGGCGACGATCAGCCGCGGCAGTTCCGATGACGACGCCGCGAGTCGCAGCGCGCGGTCGTTGGTCGACGGCAGCTCGGCATGCACTTCGGCCTGCGCGACAAAGGTTTCGCGTTCAACACGCAGCGGGTCGATCATCTTCGCCGGAAGGACGGGGGGAGCTCGTAGTTCGGGGATTGCATGGTAGCAGATCAATGCGATGCCCCTGGTCCCGCATGTCTTCCCCGAAAAAAGTCGCAACATCCAGTTCGATGCCAGTCGGGGAGGGCCGAAATGAGGCGTCCAGCACACGCGTCCCCGAGTACACGGAACCTGCGGATGGGCTGCACAGCCGGGGTGTGGTCGCCAGTTCGTGCTGGTGTGAATGTTCCGAAAAGCCCGTCATTCTCGCCCTTCTCCGCGCAATGTGCTGTCCGACACAACTCGGCACGATCGCGGGGAGAAGGTGGCCGATAGGCCGGATGAGGGGCAACCCACTGGCCGTCGACGCACAGGCGAGGTGACTGTGATCGATTCCTGGGGAACTGCGGTCGCTACACGAATCGTTCAATCCAGTGCGCAACCTGAACACGTGCACCACCACAAACCGCTGACCACACCCGCACAGCAGTCGATCACCGATTCGGCCTTGAAGAGCCTTGCCGATCGGCTACGCTGGAATATCCCACTCCGATCCGTCGCAGCGCGGCAGCAGGATCGCGCGTTGAATGCCCGTCGGAAACGAATTCGCCGAGCAACCTGCGTCGCCGACGTGGCGCCAGCCTGGATTCAATAACGGGAGCCAACCGATGTTTCCACCGGTGCACGACGTTCATGTTCGGCCGTCTCGGAGCGCGGTTGCGCGAGCCTGCGCCGGCCTGCTGCTGACGGCTTTCGTCGTGCACACCAGCGCGACGCCGGCTGTGTCACAGCAGATCGACATCAATCTCAACCAGCTCTCCCAGGATTTCGCAAACGCACAAGCTGCGGAGCGCGACCGGATCATTGCCTCGTGTCGCACGCAAGCGGAAGCCGCGGAGGAAGCCGCTCAGTCGGCGCAGAGCCGGCGCACCGAGTTGGCGGCCAGGTTGGACGAAGCTCGCACGGCCCAGGAGACCGCGCGAACGGAGGAGTCCGCCCAGAAAAAGGAACAGAAGGCGGCGCTTGCCGAGAAGGAAAAGCTTGAGGAACAGACCTTCGCGGCGCAAGGGCCGGAGACGGACTATGTCCGCGCCCAGTCGGAATTGAGCGAGGCGCGTGACGCACTGGACGAGGTGATTCGCACGACCCTCTCGCTGCCGCCGCGCACGAAGCCGGCGACCGAGCAGGAACGCCAGACGGAGCGCGCGAAGTTCACGACGGCCCAGAAGGCCAAGCTCAAGGCCAGCAGCGAGTACCAGGCCGCGTACGAGCGTGCCAGCACCGGGTTGACGGAATTCAATCGCATTAAGGCCGAGTTGCTCGCCGGCAGCACCGACTACCAGGCCGCCACAGAGAGACTGGCCGCCGCCGGAGAAGCGGAAGACAAGGCCGCGGCTGAGGCGAAAGCTGCCGGTCTGGAGATTGGCAGGCTGCGCAAAGAACTGAAGACCACGGACACGTCGCTGGCTGCCGCACGCAGGGCGTTGGCCGACGTCAACCGGTTCCTGGCGTCGATCGGCGCGCCGCGGGATAAGAAGAACTGACGCCGCGACGCTCCGGCTACTCGCGAGGCGGCCCCGAGGTGTCGGTGGCCACGCCCAGACGCGCGTCCAGCCACTCGATATCGACAAACCGCCGCAGCAGCCAGCGGAGCGCCTGGGAGATGCGCGGATCGGACAGTTCGCCGCTGCCCGCAGGCGTCCCGTCGACTTGAACAAATCCTGATCGCTCCAATCGGACGCGCCATTTTTCCTGTGCCGCGCGTTCGTTCACCCGCTCCCGGATTCTCTGCGCCCACACGATGCCGAACTGATCGCGAAAGTCCTGCCAGACCCGGTCAGGTCCGGCTGTGCCGCGGCGCGGGCGCCTTCCCGACCACCACCCCGCCGCTGCTGCGGCTCCCACGCACCAGACAGCCAGCATGCTCGCGGTCGACAGACCGAGGCCGGCGGCCGACTTGAGCGAAAACAGGATGATCGCCACCGCCGCCGGCAACAGCGCCGCGACAGACGTCCGGAATCGCGTTCCCGCATAGTTGCCGGCGCCCATCACGAGCACCAGCAGCACTCCGGCCAAGGGCGGCGTCTCGAGGATAAAGCTGCCCGGACGTGCACCGGCCATTGCTGCCGCGGCCACCGGCCATCCCAGGACCGCCAGCAGCGGGATCAGCACGAACCAGTTCCAGACGGCGACTCCCGGTCGCCGCGCCCCCAGTACCGCAATCAGCGGACACAGCAGCAGTTCGGCGATTCCGTACCACAGCATGTCGCTCCAGGGCGAGGCAACGCAGTGGAGCACGCCCGTCAGCAGCCAGCCGGCGGCGACCGCGAGGCTCGCCGCCAGCGACCAGCCCCAGGCAAGCCGCAAGCTCGTGGGACGAATTGCCGGCCAGGCGGACAGCACGACGAAGACTGCGACGGCGGCCGGCACGATCGT
>JAEUIG010000691.1 GCA_016795125.1 Planctomycetaceae bacterium
TCGCGGCGACCGCTGCACGCGCATGGATTACCGGCAACTGTCGGCGCATGTGTTCGGCTCACAGCCAATCCAAAATCCAAAATCCAAAATCCAAAATCCCGTATCCCTCCTGAGTCCCCAGGGAGCGTTCGCCGCCTGCGACGCCGTCCTCGTCCGCACCATGCCGCCAGGATCGCTGGAGCAGGTGGTGTTCCGCATGGATGCGCTGCTGACCCTGGAATCGCAGGGCGTCGTGGTGGTGAATCCGTCGAAGGCGGTGGAGTGCGCGGTCGACAAGTACCTGTGCACGGCGCGGATGTCGGCAGCGGGGATCCCGACGCCGGAGACCATCGTGTGCGAGGATTCCGATGCGGCGCTCGTGGCGTTCGAGGATTTGGGGGGCGACGTGGTCGTCAAGCCGATCTTCGGCTCGGAAGGCCGCGGCATTCTGCGCGTCAGCGATCCCGATCTTGCGCTCAGGACGTTTCGGACGCTGGAGCGGATCAACGCGGTGATCTACCTGCAGCGGTTTGTGGAGCACGAGGGTTTTGACGTTCGTGTGCTGCTGCTCGACGGCCGTGTACTGGGGGGGATGAAACGGAGTAATCCGCTGGACTTCCGGACAAACGTCGCGCGGAAGGCACGGGCCGACGTGCATGCCGTGACAGAGCGGGAAGCGGAGCTGGCTCTGCGGGCTGCGAGTTGCGTCGGCGCGCGGTTCGCCGGTGTCGACCTGCTGTACGATCGTCGCGGCGCGTGTTACGTGATTGAGGTCAACGCCGTGCCGGGCTGGAAGGCCTTCCAGCGGACGACGGGGGTTGATGTGGCGGACGAGTTGCTGGGGGCGATTCGGCGAAGCGTGTGAGCGGCGGGGTTCAGCCCCGCCGGCCCGCCGGGTTAAACCCGGCGGCTCGTATGCAATCTCGTGTGCTTCTCAACGCCCCGTCCACCCGTTAACGTCGGTGTTTCCCCGCTGGAACTGCAGGTCTCACCGATGTCGCTCGTGCTGGAACAGGTGCGCAAGAGTTACCGCGAGCCGGACGGCAAGCCGCTGCCCGTGCTCAACGTGGAATCGTTCCGGCTCGCGCCGGCCGAACAGGTGGCCCTGGTCGGCCAGAGCGGCGGCGGCAAGACGACGCTGCTGAACGTCATTTCCGGCATCACGGCGGCGGATTCCGGCAAGGTGCTCGTGGACGGCACTGACGTCACGCGGCTGACGGAACCGGCCCGCGACCGTTTCCGGGCTGAACGAATCGGCATCGTTTTTCAGACGTTCAACCTGCTGCCGGCGTTCAGCGCATTCGAGAACGTGTTGCTCGGGATGGCGTTTTCCGGTCGTGCCGACCGGGCATTTGCAACGCAGTTGCTGGAACGCGTCGGACTGGGGCGCCGGCTGTCGCATCGTCCGGGACAGCTGTCGGTGGGGGAGCAGCAGCGCGTGGCCGTCGCGCGGGCGCTGGCAAACCGCCCGCGGTTGATGCTGGCCGATGAGCCGACGGCGAATGTCGACGTCGCCAATCAGGACCTGGTCCTTAACCTGATTCGCGACACCTGCACCGAGCACAAGATCGCCCTGCTGCTGGTGACGCACGCGCCGGAGGTTGCCAAACAGTTCGCGCGTGTCGAGAAGCTGGCGGAGTTCAATCGACCGGGGGCGTAGGGGTTGAGCGGCGGGGTTCAGCCCCGCCGGCCCGCCGGGATAAACCCGGCGGCTCGTGAGCAACAAGAGATGATTCGATGAGCCTGTTTACCATCGCGTGGAAGAGCATCCGGCAGCGGAGCCTGGCTTCGGTGCTGACCGGCCTCAGTGTGGCGCTCGGCGTGTCGCTGATGGTGGCCGTGCTGGTGATCAACGGCATCATCACGAAGATGTTCAATCAGTCGGGGACCGGTTTCGATCTGATCATCGGACCGCAGGGGAGCGCGGTCCAACTGGTGCTCAGCACGGTGTACCGGATTGAAGATCCGATCGAGAACCTGCCGTGGGACTACTACGAGCAGGTCCGGCAAGACCCACGAGTCGCCAAGGCGATCCCGGTCGGATTCGGCGACTTCACCGAACTGGGAGCCTTTCCGATCATCGGCACCCTGCCCCAGTATTTCTCGATCGACGTCGTGGCCGGCACTCCGTTCGAGGTCGAAGGGGACTTCCTGCAATCGACCTGGGACGCGGTGATCGGTTCGGAAGTCGCGCAACAGAACGGCTGGACCATCGGTTCGAAGTTCAAAATGATTCACGGCGGACGCGATGCGACGGAGAGCCACGTCCACGACGAAGAATTCACCGTGAAAGGAATCCTCGCGCCGACCGGAACGCCCAATGACAGGACGGCGTTCGTGCATCTCGACGGGTTCTTTCTGCTGGACGGTCACGAAACTCCCATTGGTGAGGCACTGGAAACCCGTCAGAGCTTCTGGAACCTGACCCCGGAGGAGACCCGCGAGCGCTATGCGGCGGATATCAAGGCACTGGAAGCGGAGGCGGGGCATGACCACTCGGGACATGACCACGGGCATGGCCACGCGCATGTCGTTCCCGGGCTGCAGAAGGAAGTGACCTCGATCCTCGTCGTGATGCAGACCGACCCGAACAGCGTGTTGCCCGCGGGGCTGCAGCGATCAACGCGGGCGCTGGGTTTTCAGTCGTTCGTCAAGCAGGAAAACCGGGCGATGGCCGTCAGTCCGGTCGAGCCGATGCGGAAACTGCTGGACAACCTGGTCGGGAACGTGCGACTGGTGCTGTTGTGTCTGACGTGCCTGATTATCTTTGTCGCCGGGGTGAGCATCCTGGTGAGCATCTATAACTCGATGTCCGACCGGAAACGGGAGATCGCGGTGATGCGGGCGCTCGGCGCGCGACGGCAGACAGTGTTCGCCATCATTCTCGCCGAGTCGCTGCTGCTGTGCGTGGGAGGCGGACTGTTCGGCCTGCTGCTGGGCCACGGGCTGGTGTTCGCCGCCGCTCCGATCGTCGAGGCCCGCAGCGGGCTGTTGATCAATCCGATGTCGTTTGAACTCGCGGAACTGGTGATCATCCCGGTGACGATCGTTCTCGCCGGACTCGTCGGATTCCTGCCGGGGATGACGGCGTACCGGACGGACGTCGCGGGTGCGCTCAGCTCGTAGAAATTCGACACAAAGCCACGAAGGCGCTGAGACGCGCAAAGGAAAGGAAGTAGCAGGACAAGTAAGCTCTCAGGCAATCCGTGATCGCAAGGACCTTGCGCTTCCTCCCGACGGAGTTTACCTTTTCTCGCCGCCCTCTCTGCGCGTCTTTGTGTCTCTGTGCCTTTGTGTCGAAATCCTTTGCCTACGCAAGCACGCGACTTAGCGCGGCGCCCAGCTCTTCGCACAGCGTGTTCGCGCGATCGAACAGGTCGAGTCGTCGCAGGAATCCGTGGATCTGTCCGTCGGCGAAAAACGTCTCGACGTGCACTCCGGACTGTTTCAGGCGGTCGGCGTAGGCCAGGCCCTCATCGAGCAGCGGATCGAATTCTGCGACGACGACGAGCGCCGCCGGCAGTCCACTCAGGTTGGCGGCGCGCAGCGGCGAGGCGGAGACTTCCGCCCCCTGGTCCGGCGAAGCCAGGTAGTGGTTCCAGAACCACGCCATCGAATCGTTCGTGAGGAAGTAGTCGCGTCCGTTCCGGCGATACGACTCGAGGTCCGGCAGATAGTCGGTGATCGGGTAGATGAGCAGCTGGGCGGCGATTTGCGGTTCGCGACGATCGCGTGCGAGCAGGCAGACGGCGGCGGCGAGATTACCTCCGGCGCTGTCTCCTGCGACGGCGATGCGTTGAGGGTCACCGCCGATTTCGGCGGCGTTGGCGGCCGCCCAGGCCGTGGCGGCGAACGCATCATCCACCGCGGCCGGATACTTGTGTTCGGGCGCGAGGCGGTATTCGACAGAGATCAGGATGCATCCCGAGCGACTGCACAGGCGACGGCAGAGGGCGTCATGACTGCTGATTGAGCCGACGACCCAGCCGCCGCCGTGGAAGTACAGCACGACGGGGAGCGGAGCGGCCTGCGACCCGTCCGGTGCGTAGATGCGGATCGGCAGGTCGCCCCCCGGCCCGGGGATGACGCGGTTCGACACCTCGACGCCCGGTTCGCGCGGCATCCGCAGCTTGACGACCAGCGCGCGGGCATCCTCCACGCTGAGGCTGTGCATCTGCGGTGCGTTGGCCCGCTCCAGCTTTTCGAGGAATTCACGGGCCTGAGGGTCGAGGGGCATCGGGGAGGTCGGTATGGGTTCAAGGTACTGTGGGAAGAGATTTTAGATTTTCGATTTTGGATTTTCGATTGAAGCGATACTCACCGCAGAGGCGCGGAGGACGCAGAGATGGGGGTGACGGAGTCTTCTTTGCGGACTCTGCGTCTCTGCGGTGAAACTTTTTTCAAGATTGAGGGTGCGCGTGCGAATACCGCTGCGCGTCGCCGGCCTTCCTTCAATCCAGAATCCAG
>JAEUIG010000741.1 GCA_016795125.1 Planctomycetaceae bacterium
GCCGTCGTCATCAGGAACGAGCGCGGCGAACCGCGTAGTCAGTTCTGCTGTCGTGATGGCAAACGCCGGTGTCGCGTGAAACCAGTCGTCGTCCGCGAAATGCCGCAGCATTCCGGCAATGATCTCCACACCATCGGGTGATTCATCGGACAGCAGCGGCTCGATCAGCTTCGGCCGCACCCGCACCGCCCGGTCGGCGACCGACATCCAGTCCGGCACTGCCGTCCCGGCCAGGAACAGCGGCCGGTCGAGATGATGCAGGCCGTGGGCGAAGTAGTTCATGGACCGATGGTCGATGGTCGATGGCGGAAGGTCAAGGGGGGCGAAAAGATGGATCGCCTGGTGCGGGACACCGGGTGCGGTTCGAGAAGGAAGAAGAACAATTGCAAATTCAGTAGTTCCAAGTCCTCGCAGAAGTGTTGGTGTCGTGAAATGCACTTACCCCGAAGGGGTTCCAGAACATAGCCCAGCGGCTGTGTTGTCAAACCCCTTCGGGGTAACAGGTTCTGCCATCACCTCTTTGGAACGCAACTTGGCACTACGCAAATTGCAAATTGAACGCTTCACGATGGACGCTCAACACATCAGGAGTTGGCCTCACCACTCACCAGACACACCGACTAACAACCGGTATTCGCCCCGAGTACACTGTTCGCCATGACCACCAACCCCGTCCGAATCGCGCTGCTGGCTCGTGGTTCTTCCGAACCAGTGCGCGCGGCGTGCCTGGAGTTGGAGCAGTTTCTCCACGGCCACGCGGGGATCAGTCTGCTGGGAGTCGTCGACACCGATGATCCGCAGGCCGCGATTCCCGACGATGTGGAACTGGCCGTCGTGCTCGGCGGCGACGGAGCCATCCTGCGGGCCTGCCGGCAGTTCGGCGATCGGCAGCGGCCGATCCTGGGGGTCAACCTCGGCCGGCTTGGCTTTCTGGCCGATCTGTCGCCTGACGAAATCCGGGAGCGGATCTGGTGCATTGAACGGCGCGAGTTTCAGGTCGTGCATCACCTGATGTTCGAATGCGAGCATCGCCGCGCTGCCGGTGGACACGAAACGTTGATCGGCCTGAATGAGGTCGCGATCCTCGCCGCTGCGTCACTGTCCATGATCGACATCGAACTCGACATCGACGGCCAGCGCGTGACGACCTACAGCGGCGACGGCCTGATTGTCAGCACGCCTGTCGGCTCCACGGCGCACAGTCTCTCGGCCGGAGGACCGATCCTGCGTCAGGACCTGCAGGCGTTCGTCATCACACCCGTCTGTCCGCATACCCTGACGAACCGCCCGCTGGTGGACGATGCGGCCTGCGAATATGTGATGCGCGTGCCCGATGCGCCGCCGGGCGTCATGCTGGTCGTCGACGGGCAGATCAAGCAGCCGTTTGAGCCGGGCGACACGGTCATTGTGCGGCGCGCTCCGGTGACGTTTCAGCTCGCCCGGATACCCGGACACAGCTTTTACGGCACGCTGCACCGCAAGCTCGGCTGGTGGGGCCAGCCACACTACGAACGCCCGCGTCAGTAGGGCTTCGCGGTCTGCGCACCGCCTGCAGACGCGGGTTCGCCGTCGAGAGAGTGCCGAAGACGCGCAACATCGGCCTTCAGTGTCTGGCTGACCATCGCGAAATCAGAGCTGTGCATCACGAGGTTCGCACCGGCTTTTGACCAGGCGATCTCCTCATCCACTCCCAGCCAGTAGTGGATCCCCGCGCCGACGCCGTGCTCGCGCGCGATGCGGAAGATGGTCTTCGCCGCTTCGTCGAACCGGGGATGCAGGTACTGCTCCGGAATGCCGAGGCTGCAGGAGAGGTCGTGCGGTCCGATCAGCACCGAATCCAGCCCCGGCACCGAGCAGATTTCGTGCAGGTTCTCGATCGCCGGGATGCTCTCGATGTTGGTGATCAGAATCTTGTCGCCGTTGCGGCGTTCGAGATACTCGCGCAGCTCCGGCTCGAGTGTATTGGGGTCACGGAGCGCCTCCTGCAGCCGGCGTCCCTTCAGCGGACGGTACTTCACGGCCCCGACGAGCGCGCGGACCTGTTCCGGACTCTCGACATACGGGCCGATGATGCCCCCGGCGCCGGCATCCAGCGCTTTACAGGCCTCGAACGGGTCGTTGCACGGGATCCGCACGACCGGGGGGATGCCCAGGGCGTTGTACGCCTGGCAGATCCACGACAAGGTCTGCCGGTCGATGGGCGTGTGCTCGGTATCGACAAACACGAAGTCGATGCCGGACTGCTTGATCATCGCCGGCCAGATCGGCGACGTGGAGATGATCGCCGAGGAATACACCCGCTGCCCGGCATGCAGCTTCTGAATAATCTCGCGCCCGCTCATAGCGATATTCCTCGGTACTGGTTCAGACGTTTGACACAAAGTCACGAAGTCGCAGAGTCACACAGAGGAACAGCTGGCGCGCTGCACCAGTTGTCGAATTGGGAACTTCTCTGTGCGTCTTCGTGGCTCTGTGTCTCCGTGTCAATTTTGTTTGGTTGGTCTTCAGTGCCGGAAGTGCCGGCGGCCGGTGAAGATCATGGCGATGCCGTGCTCGTTGCAGGCGGCGATGACTTCGTCGTCACCGCGGGAGCCGCCGGGCTGGATGACGGCCTTGACCCCCGCCTTCGCCAGGGTGTCCACTCCATCACGAAACGGAAAGAACGCGTCAGAGGCCGCCACGCTCCCCTGCGAACGCCCGGCGGATTTCGTCACCGCGATCTGCGCGGAATCCAGCCGGCTCATCTGCCCGGCCCCGACGCCGACGACCATGCCCCCCGCCGCCAGCGTGATCGCATTCGACTTCACATGCTTGCACACCTTCCACGCGAACTCCAGGTCGTGCCGCTCCGCATCGGTCGGCGTGCGTTTCGTCACGACCTTCCATTCAATTTGCGGATCGGAAGTGTCGTCCCGCTGCTGTGCGAGCAGGCCGCCGCTGATGCTGCGGTATTCCAAGGCGCCCCCCTGTGCCGCTGCGAAGTCGACCGTCAGCAGCCGCACGTTGGCCTTCCATTTGGGCTTGGTCGTCAACAGCGTGAGTGCGTCGTCGTCGAACTGCGGGGCGACGATCGCCTCGACGAACCGGTTCGGCTCACAGAGTTTTTCGGCGGTCGCTGCGTCAAGCGAACGGTTGAAGCCGATGATCGAGCCGAACGCGCTGACGGGGTCGCCGGCGTAGGCCCGTTCGAACGCTTCGGCCAGCGTATCGGCGACGCCGCACCCGCACGGGTTATTGTGCTTGATGATGACCGCCGCAGGACCGTCAAACTCGCGGGCGATCGCCTGCGCGGCATCGAGGTCCAGCAGGTTGTTGTACGACAGTTCCTTGCCATGCAGCTTGCGGGCGGTCGCCAGCGTTCCCGGCTGCGACGGCGAACGGACGTAGACGGCGGCGGACTGATGCGGGTTCTCGCCGTAGCGGAGTTCGTCGGCGAGTGAATACTGCAACGAGAGCGACGCCGGGAACTTCGATTCCGTCGGCGCTTGCTTCGCGTCGGCCTCGGCCGACGCGACTTGGGTCGCGAACCAGTTGGCGATCGCGCGGTCGTATCGGGCGGTCATTTCGAACGCGGCATGCGCGAGTTCCTTCCGCAACGGCAGCGGCAGCGGGCCGGCCTGCAGGGCCGCGAGCACGCGCGGGTATTGCGCCGGATCGGTGACGATGCCGACGTAGGCGTGGTTCTTGGACGCTGACCGGACCATGCTCGGGCCGCCGATGTCGATCTGCTCGACGGCTTCTTCATACAGCACGCCGGCGCGGGCGACCGTCTTCTCAAACGGGTACAGGTTGCAGACCACCAGCTCGAACGGCTGAATGCCATGTGTGCGGATCGCGGCCGCATCCTCCGGCAGGTTCGGCCGTCCGAGGATCGCGCCGTGGACCTTGGGGTGCAGCGTTTTCACCCGGCCGTCCATGATCTCCGGAAACCCGGTGTAGCTCGACACATCGATCACGGCCAGTCCGGAGTCCTTGAGGAACTTCGACGTGCCGCCGGTCGACACCAGTTCGAACCCTAAAGCGACCAGCGCGCTGGCGAATTCCGCCAGGCCAGTCTTATCACTCACACTGACGAGCGCACGGCGCTTGTGCTGCTGCGACATCGGCCTTCCTTCCACATCAAAGCTGGACACGGGGACGCGACAATAGTTCCGGGCGAACCGAGTGTCGAGCGACCGGACTCGCGTTCGTGAATCTCCGGGAAAGTGCACCAGCCCGAAGCGCCGGCGAGGGCGTCCGTTTGCTGGCAGGGTGTCACGCATTCCGCGCGGGAGTCGCTCGATTTCGACGCAGACTCCGCTGGGTTTGCTCGCCCTCGCTGGCGCTTCGGGCTTGTGAGTGCGGATTCGGTGACGTTCAGGCGACCGTCCCGGCCGCAAGGTCCCCGCGGCCGCTATGGCCCGCACAGCCGGCAAACCGGACCTACGACGGTCGACTGGCGATTCCCC
>JAEUIG010000802.1 GCA_016795125.1 Planctomycetaceae bacterium
CGGTCCGCGACCGCAGGTAGAGATGCAGGTGGTCCTCCGCGCCGCCGATGGCATAGAGCGTGCCTTTGCCGGTGCGAATAATGCCGCCGATGTACTCATGCAGGCGTTCGGTCACATCCGATGTCAGCCACGGCTTTCGCTGCTTCGTGCTGAAGACGACGTGGAGCAGGATTTGCGAATACGTGCCCGGCATGAGCACGGCCCTTGGATAAATCGTGAATGACCGTCGCCCCTGCCGGGGCGAGGCGCCACATTTGATCATGTTCCACGGGTTCCGCGACGCGTGACTACGTCACGCATCGCTCCACCCGTGGCTGCAGACTGTTGCCCCTCCGGGGCAAATGTCCCCTCACGCAATCAGTTCGCTGACCACCTTCCCGTGCACGTCGGTGAGGCGATAGTCGCGGCCCTGAAAGCGGAACGTGAGACGTTCGTGGTCGAAGCCGAGGAGGTGCAGGATCGTCGCCTGCAGGTCGTGGACGTGGACCGGATTCTCGGCGATGCGGAAGCCGAGTTCGTCGGACTGGCCGTAGCTGAGGCCCCCTTTCACGCCGCCGCCCGCCATCCACATCGTGAAGCAGTCGGGATAGTGATCGCGACCGAGGGTGGGGCTGTTGGCCGTGCGCCCCTCGCGGAACGGCGTGCGGCCGAACTCGCCGCCCCAGACGACGAGCGTGTCTTCCAGCAGGCCCCGCTGCTTGAGGTCGCGGATCAGGGCGGCGACCGGCTTGTCCATCGTCGCGCACTTCTTGGTCAGGCCGTCCTGCAGATCGTTGTCGGCGCCGGTGCCGTGGAAGTCCCAGCCCCAGTCGAACAGCTGCACGTAGCGCACGCCGGACTCGACGAGCCGCCGGGCGAGCAGGCAGTTGTTGGCGAGGCTCGCGCCGCCGGGCATCGCGCCGTAGTCGTCGAGGACGTGCTGCGGTTCGCGCGACAGGTCCATCACTTCCGGGACCGACTCCTGCATCCGGTAGGCCAGCTCGTACTGCGCGATGCGGGTCAGCGTTTCCGGGTGGCCCATGTCGGCTGCCTGCAGCTCGTTGAGATCGCGGAGCGCATCGAGCGTCTCGCGCCGCAGGTGGCGGTCCATCCCGGCCGGATCGGACGCATACAGCACCGGGTCTCCCTGCGAACGGCACTGCACGCCCTGGAAGACCGACGGGAGGAATCCGGTGCCAAACGAGTTCTTGCCGCCGTTGGGCTGCACTCCGCTGGAGATCAGCACGACGAACCCCGGCAGGTCGCCGTTCTCCGTGCCGAGTCCGTACGTGGCCCAGGCGCCGAGCGAAGGGCGGCCCGGGCGCGGCGAGCCGGTGTAGATCAGCAGTTCGGCCGGCGCATGGTTGAACTGGTCAGTGAACATCGACCGGACGACGCACATTTCATCCGCCACGCCGTGCAGATGCGGCACGGCGTCGGACAGCCACTGGCCGGACTCGCCATGCTGCGCGAACGTGCGCGGCGTGCCCAGCAGCTTGGGGACGCCGGACGTGAACGCGAACCGGCGCCCGGCGAGATACTCATCCGGACAATCCTGCCCGCTGAGACGCACGAGTTCCGGCTTGTAGTCGTAGAGGTCGAGGATCGGCGGGGAGCCGGTCATATGGAGATAGATGACCCGGGTCGCCTTGGCGGCGAAATGCGGCTGCCGCGGGATCAGCGGATCGGCGACGCGTGCGCTTGTCGAGGCGCCCAGCGTATCGCGGTGCAGCATCGATCCGAGGGCGATCGAGCCCAGTCCCAGCCCGGCCCCGCCGAGAAAATGCCGCCGCGTCTGCTGGAGCAGTTGTGTGTGCGTCTGATTCATCGTGATTCAATTGTCCTGACCCGTGAGAGCACGCAAAGGATCCACCACAAAGACACAAAGGACACAAAGATCAGGATGGACGGATCAAGTCCCAATTTTCTTTGTGTCCTTTGTGTCTTTGTGGTTCAAATCTTTCGCGAGTTCAGATAATCGGTATTCCGACTTGCAATCAGCGTTTCATAAACATTTCGTCGAGATTGAGCAGAACGTTGCCGACGACCGTCCAGGCGGCGAGGTCGACCGGGTCGGCCGCCGGTTCAGAGCCGGGTGTCGATGACGCGGCGAGGGCTGCGGCGCGGTCGGGTGCGGCGGCGAGTTCGGCGCGGGCCGATTCGTAAAGTTGGGCGAGGCGTGCGCGTTCTGCATCCGTGGCCGGGCGGGCGAGGCAGATGCGGAACCCATAGTTTGCCTTCTCAGCCGCATCGCCTGCGTGAGCCAGCATGCGCTTCGCCAGTCCCTGTGCGGCTTCGACGAACACCGGATCGTTCAGCGTGACAAGGGCCTGCAGCGGGGTATTGGTTCGCGCCCTGCGCAGGGTGCAGACCTCACGGTTGGGCGCATCGAACGTGGCCATCGACGGATACGGGTTCGAACGACGCCACGACGTATAGATGCCGCGACGGTAACGGTCTTCGCCGTCGCTGGTCTGCCAGTCGATGCCGGACCCGAACGCGGCCGACAGGCCGATCGAGGGCTGCGGCGGTCGCACCGGCGGACCGGCCAGCTTCGCGCTCAGCAGGCCGGCGGACGCCAGCGCCTGGTCGCGGACCATTTCGGCGGTGAGCCGCACGCGCGGTCCGCGCGCCAGCAGCACGTTTTCGGAATCGCGTTCCAGCATCTCGGGCGTGACGCGCGACGACTGCCGGTACGTTGCCGAGGTCGCGAGCAGTTTCAACATCGCCTTGATGTCCCACCCGCTGTCCATGAACTCGACGGCGAGCCAGTCCAGCAGTTCGGGATTTGTCGGCTGGTCCCCCTGCGAACCGAACTCTTCGCTGGTACGCACAAGACCGTCGCCAAAGAGCTTCTCCCACAGCCGGTTGACCATCACGCGTGCGGTGAGCGGGTTGTCGCGCGCCACGAGCCAGCGGGCGAGCGCCATGCGATCCGCCGGCCCATCCGGCAAGGGCGCGAACACGGACGGCACTCCCGGGCTCACTTCCTCGGCAAGTTGCTGGTAGTTGCCGCGAACCTGGACGTTGGTCTTGCGCCGAGCCGATTCCGGCAGTTCGCGCATCACCGGCACGGTCGTGTAGGGCTTGAACTCGGCGAGCTGCTTGCCGAGAGCAGCGAGTTCGTCGCGCTGCGGGGCCAGCAGCGGCGCGATGGTCCGGTAGTGTTCGGAGAGTCGAGCGCGTTGCGATTCGTCCCGTTGATCCGCGCTGGTGCGGATAATCGCGGCCACATCGGCCGGCAGTGCGGCGAATGCGCTGGCGCGTGCATCGTCGGTCGATGACAGGCGGAACCGCGCCAACGTGGAGTTCGGCGAACCGAAGCGCTGCTCGATCGTCACCGCCAGTTCTGATCCGGCCGGCAATGCGACCGGCGATTGAGCGATCAACGTCAGCGTGTGCGGCCGATCGACCTGCTCGCTGACACTCCAGCCAGTGGTGTCGGGATCGGCCGCATCGAGCACTTTCGCCGCTTCGTGTTCCTTGTACGCGTAATCGGCGACGGCGGTGGCGAACGCAAGGGGCTGCGGGCCGCCGACGGCCAGATCGGCGTTCGCCTGCGGCGCCTCCGTCAGTATCTGCTGCCACACCGACTGACGCTGCTCGTCCAGCAGAATGATCTTCGCGTCCTTCAAACGTGACTGCACATTGTTGTCGGTCCGGTTCCAGACGGCGATCCGATCGATCGGCTGCTGTGTGCCGAGGTCAAGTTCCCACCACGGATCGGGAGACTCGGCGGTATGCGTCGTGGATTTCGCCGCGTTGTAGTCGCCGTTGGTATTGCCGTCGATCGCCAGTTGCGGCGGTCCGTCGTAGGCGACGCTGCTCTGCGTCGCCGTGCCTTTCGTCGCGATGTTTTCGTCGCCGCGAAACACCTGGACTTCGGCGAGCGACAGAATCCGCTGCTGTCCGGGGAGTTCGATGCGGACGTACCGCGCGGCGGGAACGTCCGTCGCCGGCGGGACGATTTCTGCGCGCACGCGGGTGATCACGAAGTTGCCGCCGGCAAAGCCAGCGCCGCCTCCCGGCAGCGATGCGTCCGGAAGCGTCTCCAGCCGCAGGCCGGTGAGCGACTGTGCGGCCGTTACCGGAACGCGCACGGTGTAGCTGTTTGTCTCGGTTACGGTGGACGCCGTGATGACGCCTGCGGCGTCGGACGTCAGCCCGGCGTCGGTTTCGGCAGTCAGTGCTGCGGGTTGCAGCGTCGTCCAGGTGGGCTCGGTGGCGAGGTCGGCGGCCCAGGCGGCTTCGGCGGCGGCGAGTTCCGGCGTTGGTGTGCGCAGGGTCTCTTCGAGCAGTGCGATGCGCGTCTGCCACTCCGATTTCTGCCGCTGCTGGTCGGAGGTCCAGATGTCGAGGAGCGGGCTTTCGCTGGTCTGATCGGCGTCGGCGGAGTTGTTGAAGAAGGCGAAAATCTGGAAGTATTCGGCCTGCGTGAGCGGATCGTACTTGTGGCTGTGGCACTGTGCGCAGGCCATCGTCGTGCCCATCCAGACGGCCATGGTCGTGTTGACGCGATCGACGACAGCGACGTTGCGGAATTCCTCGTCGCTGGTGCCGCCCTCGTTGTTCGTCATCGTATTGCGATGGAAGGCGGTCGCGATCAACTGGTCGTCGGTCGGATTGGTGAGCAGGTCCCCGGCGATCTGTTCGAGAGTGAACTGATCGAACCGCATGTTGGCGTTGAACGCGCGGACGACATAGTCGCGATAGGCCCAGATGGTGCGCGGGGGGTCGTCCGCATAGCCGGCCGAATCCGCGTACCGCGCGAGGTCGAGCCACATGCGGGCCATGTGCTCGCCGTAGGAGTCTTTGGCGAGCAGGCGGTCGATCATCAGTTCGTACGCGTCGGGCGCCTGGTCGGCGACGAAGGCGTCGACTTCCT
>JAEUIG010000810.1 GCA_016795125.1 Planctomycetaceae bacterium
AGACGGCCGGACTGACGCCCCACGACGAGGCGGATCGCCGGGTGCTCATCCGCCGGGCGACGTTTGACCTGCTGGGACTGCCGCCGACGCCGTCGGAGATCGAAGAGTTTGTCGCCGATGAAGCGCCGGATGCGTACGAGCGGCTGATCGACCGGCTGCTGGCGTCGCCGCATTACGGCGAGCGGTGGGGGCGGCACTGGTTCGACCTGGCGCGCTACACGGACGGGACGCCGGATTGGCAGAGTCCGTCGGAGCGGGGGTGGCTGTATCGGGACTGGGTGATTGATTCGCTGAATCGGGACCTGGGCTACGACGACTTTGTGCGGAACCAGTTGGCGGCCGACCTGTACGAGGACGCGTCGCCGCCGGACCTCGTGGCGCTCGGTTACCTGGGACTGAGTCCGACCTACTGGAAGGAACTGCGGCTGGCGCCGGAAGTCATCATGCAGATCGTCGCCGACGAATGGGACGAACGCATTGATGCGGTGACGCGGACGTTTCTGGGACTCGCCGTCTCCTGCGCGCGGTGCCACGATCACAAGTTCGACCCGATCACGGTGCAGGACTACTACGCGCTGGCGGGTGTGTTCGCCAGCACGCAGGTTGCCGATCGCCCGCTGCTGTCCGCCGAGGCTGCCGCGCCGCTGCTGAAAACCAAGCATCGCATTAACGAACTGACGGCCGAGCTGGCGAAGATCACCGACAAGCAGTCCGAACCCGCCAAGGCACTGCAGGCCGAGATCGATGAATTAAAGCAGACGCCGGGCTACGACGGGCTGTGGGCGCACGCGGTTGTTGAGGCGAGCATCTACGTGGTGCCCGACGGTCCGGAAATGACGCGGCTGGAAACACGGCCGGGGGAGTCGCGGGACATCGCGATTTTCAAGCGGGGGAATCCCACGAATCTCGGCGACATCGTGCCGCGCCGGTTTCTGGAGGTGCTCTCGCGCAGCGACGCGCCGCCGTTTACGCAGGGGAGCGGACGCCGCGAACTGGCGGAGTCGATTCTCGGCGATGCACAGCCGCTGGCCGCACGGGTGATGGTCAACCGTGTATGGCGGCATCATTTCGGCCAGGGGATCGTACGGACGCCGAGCGATTTTGGAATCCAGGGAGAGGCTCCGACGCATCCCGAACTGCTGGATTGGCTGGCTCGCCGGTTCATCGAGGAAGAGTGGTCGCTGAAGTGGCTGCATCGGGAGCTGATGCTGTCGGCGGCCTGCCGGCAATCGAGCGCGAACTCGGCGGCGGCAGCGGCTGTCGATCCGGAAAACCGCTTGCTGTGGCGGATGCATCCCCGGCGGCTGGAGATTGAGGCGTGGCGCGACGCGATGCTGGCCGTCTCGGGACAACTGGACTCGTCGATGGGTGGATCGGCGGGGAACCTGACTGACCCGGCCGACGTCCGCCGCACCGTGTACGGCAAGGTCGAACGCGAAGACCTGAACAACATGCTGCGACTGTACGACTTCCCCGAACCGGCGGCCCACAGTCCGAACCGCGAAACCACGACCACTCCGCTGCAACAGTTGTTCGTGCTCAACAGCCCGTTCGTCATGCGGCAGTCGGAAGTGCTGGCGGAGAGAATCGTGAACTCAACGACGAACGATGATGAACGGCTGAATGCGCTGTATGAATTGCTCTACAGCCGTTCTCCGGATGAAAGCGAGCGAACAATTCTGCTGCGATCGCTGAGCGGAGACGCGGACGCCGCTCGCTGGACGCCGCTCGTACACGTATTGCTGGGAGCAAACGAGTTCCTGTTTGTGGACTGACACAAAACGAAAAGAAGGAAACTTTTACAGAAGGTCACAAAGGACACGGAGGACAAAAAGGATAAGAAGAGAAAGCCTTCGTGACCTTTGCGACCTTATGTAAAGCCTTCTTCCGTATGACTTACTTCGAGTGGTTGGAGTTCGGCGGCATGCGAATGGTTTCAGGGTGGGAATCCATGCCTCTCCGTTTTCTCTGTTGCCTCCTGTTTTTTCCTTTCGTTCCGGTAAGCAGTCGATGTCGCATCCGCACCTGGCTCCCCTGCATGTCGTGCCGAAGCGGCGGTATCTCGCGCGGTTTGATCCGAAGCGCGTGCCGCACATGTTTACGGACGTGCTGATCATCGGGGCGGGAATCGCCGGGGCGCGGGCGGCGCTGGAAATCGATCCGCAGCTGCGCGTCGTCGTGGTCACGAAGGACCGGGTGCAGGTGTCCAACAGCGCCTGGGCCCAAGGGGGGATTGCCGGCGCGCTCGATCCTGAGGACACGACGCGCAGCCACGCCGAAGACACGATAATCGCCGGCGCGGGCCTGTGCGATCCGGTGGTGGTCAAAGAGGTGGTGGACGCGGCGCCGGAGCTGATCCGGGAGCTGGCCGGCTACGGCGCGAAGTTTGACGATCACGACGGCACCCTGGCGCTGACGCTCGAGGGGGGGCACAGTCATCGCCGTGTGGCCCACGCACTGGGAGACGCGACTGGTGCGGAGGTCATGCGGGCGCTG
>JAEUIG010000015.1 GCA_016795125.1 Planctomycetaceae bacterium
GCGAGCTTCTCGAGCTGCTCCTGGCAATGGGAGCATTCTCCGATGTGCCGCACGATTGTGGAGTCTTCGTCGTGCGCATCGCATTCGGCGATGAGCTGTTCCAGTTCTCCCGTGGACGGGCACCGGCACTCAGGTGTCATCGGTCGTGCTCCTCATCGTCTTCCATGCGTCGCTGGACCACTTCGCGGAGCCGCGCCAGAATGCGGCTCTTGGCGACGTACACCGAACCGGTGGACATGCCGAGCGCGCTGCCCGCTTCGTCGGCGGACTGACCTTCGACCGCCGTCTTCCAGAACGCCGACCAGACCTTGTCGCTGAACTCGGAACGAACCTGCTCCATCGCCAGCGCGGCCTGGCTGCGGCGGTATTCGAGATCCCATTCCTCGTCGAGTCCGCCGCGCTGGTCGGGTTGCTCCGCCAGCAGCGAATTCACGTCCGGGCTGCCCGTGCCGCGCGGCTTGCCCTGCCGGGACGACAGCAGTGACATCACCCGGTTGCGCGTGATGGTGAACAGCCAGCCGCGAAATCGCCCCTGCTGCGGATCGTAGTCGAGCCGATCGATCGCCCCGGTCACCGAGCGGAGGACGTCCTGCATCATGTCGGCCGCGTCGGCATCCTGCAGGCCGCGATTCCGGGCGAACCGATAGATTACGGGACCGTAGACCGCGACGAACTCGTTCCAGGCGTCCTGGTCCGACCGGTCGCGCAGCCGAATCAGCAGGCTGGCACGCGTCACCGGGGAGTCTTGTGTTTCCACTCGCCGCTCCGTGCCGCAGGGTGTCTCCGTGTCCGGCCTGCAGAGCACCTGCAGTCCGGCCGTGAGGCGGATTATACGTTCTGCGGGCTGGATTGGGCGAACGCATGGCGGGCATATTCGTGAACTCAGAAGTTTTGTCGGAATCTGCGGTGCCCGAAGTGACGATGCCGTGTCATTACTCAAGTTGCAGGGCCGTCGCCATTCCAATCTGGCGGCATCGATCTCGATCAAGGGTTGTTTCAAAACTACACGGAGCAGGCAGCCGGCCTGATGGAACTGCCGGAATTACAGACGATCATGCTGGCAGCAAGAGCCACGCAGCCAATTCCTGAACACCGTCCTGGCGAGTTCCCGGGCAGCATCGCGCCGTGTCCGGACGTGTGGTTCGTTCTATTGGAAATACCGCGCGAAGCCGCAGCGCTTACAGGAATCTTGTTAAATGTTCTGCGCACTTGCCGGGGTCGCTCCGCCGCCAGCTTCAAGTACGCACATATTGTTCCTCGTCCGTATTGCTTTCCCAGAAGCAACTTCGCTCGGCACTCCGATTGAGATTGGCATGCATCCGGGTGCGACGAGTGCCTTTCGGCCTGCAGTGTGATTGGATGCGGCAGCAATCCGATCGCGCGCTCGCGACGGCGCGTGCTGTCGGGCCGTCAATCCGCCCCTCGATGTATGGTCGATCCAGCTCCCTCGAACCAAGCTGTCTATGGGTTTAGAGCGTTTTGGGGGGAGAGGGAGAGACTGCGGCACGACCACCTGCCGAGAGGCTGCTTCCGACCTGAACAGGCCGATCCGGAGGCAGAGACGTTACAATCGCGAGATGTTAGATTGAACGCTCCCATGTCCGACTTCCTCCGCATCAGTCCGCAGACCGTCGTCCTGCCCGTGATCCACGGCAGCGGGGACTTCGCCGTCGAAGTCC
Source organism: Planctomycetaceae bacterium (assembly GCA_016795125.1). Taxonomy (GTDB): domain Bacteria; phylum Planctomycetota; class Planctomycetia; order Planctomycetales; family Planctomycetaceae; genus JAEUIG01. The sequence continues at coordinate 1,680 of JAEUIG010000015.1, forward strand.
GGCGCGTCATGCTCAGCCATCGGTTTGACTGCCTCGCCGTGCCACTGCCGCGGTCGTTTCAGACGGATGTCGAGCGCGCGATTCAGCATCTGCCGAATATCACGCTGGTCGTTCAGGAGGAGCTGCCGAATTATCGCGTGACCGACTGGTCCCCGGAGAGCGAGACCCGCGACGACGATTCCGACCAGCGAACGTACTCCTACGTCCCGATCGATCCATGCCAGCCGGTCATTGCCGCCCTGCGGATCGCGCAGCAGGAGCGGATGGCCCGCGCTTTCATCGATCTCGAAGTCGATCGCTACGAGCCGATTGGTGCGGTGCTCCCGGATGCCTACGCGGTCAAGCAGATTGCTGCGGATCGGTTCGCGGCTGCCGTGCTGCCCACCATCCCGCGGCTGCCGACCGAGCAGTCGCAGCAGCGGGTGCTCGTCATGGCCCGCCGCATTCACGAACTGG
>JAEUIG010000021.1 GCA_016795125.1 Planctomycetaceae bacterium
TCGCGGCCGGTCCGCCGTTCCAGGTTGTCGGCGATGTCGATCAGCACCTGCTCCAGGTTATTGGCTTCTTCGCCGACCGAAATCATTTCCACGATGTCGCGAGGAAACTGCCCGCTCTGCCCCAATGGCTTCGCGAGCGACTTGCCTTCCGAGATGTTGTCCGCCGCGTCGGCGATCGCCTGGCTGAGCACGACGTTGCCGGTCGCGTCCTTGGCGATCCGCAGCGACTGCAGGATCGGCACGCCGTTGTGCAGCAGGGTGCCGAGCACGCGGCAGAAGCGTGCGACGGCGAGGCTGCGCACGATGCGGCCCATGCCGTAGACCTTGAGCCGCCACTGGTCGGCCAGCCAGCGACCGCGTTCGGTCGCGAGCCAGCGACGCGCGCCGAAGAACGCCGCCACCAGCGCCAGGGCGATGAAGAGCCAGTACCGCTGCGTGAAATTGCTGACGGACAGCAGCGTGGTGGTGGCCCACGGCAGCTCCCCTTTTTGCGCCAGGTTGGCGAACACGGTTTTCTCAAACCGCGGCACGAACTTCACGAGCAGAACGGCGACGACGCCCGAACCGAACACCGACAGGAAGATCGGATACACCATGGCGCCGACGACGCGTCCCTTGAGGTCTTCCTGGTGGTCGGTGAAGGCGGCCGTGCGTTTCAGCACTTCTTCGACGAACCCGCCCTCTTCGCCAGCGCGGACCATGCTGAGCACCAGCTCGCCAAACACCTTGCGGTGCCGCGTCAGCGCCTCGGCCAGACGGCTGCCGTCGGCAACCTGTTCGCGCACATCCTGCAGCACCTGCTGGAACGCCGGGTTGGCGGTCTGTTCTTCCAGCAGTTCCAGCGAGCGCAGCAGCGGAACGCCTGATTTCAGGAGATCCGCGAGCTGGGAGTAGAAGACCGCCAGTTGCCGCGCGCGAATCCGCTGCCCGAACAGCCGCTGGCTCGTCGTCCCCGGCGGAGCGCTGAGCGACACCTGCACCGGAAACAGCTGACGCGACGACAGCATCGCCAGCGCATCCTGCTGGCTCGACGCAGTGACCGTTCCGGTCACCTGCGTTCCGGTCAGCTCGCGGGCGATGTAGGCGAAATCAGGCACGACGAGGACTGAGGGTCTAGGGCTGAGGGTCTAGGGGAGTGAGAAAAGTACGAACGGTCCGAAGAGCACGAAAGGTCAAAGACTCTGTGCCGGCGCCCCTCTTTACTTTTCCCACTGTTCGAACTTCTTACGCGACATCCCCGCGGGTGATCCGCACCACTTCGTCCACGGTTGTCTCTCCGGCAAGTGCTTTCAGGTATCCGCACTGACGCAGCGTGAGCATGCCGTGCTTGAGGGCGTAGTCGCGGATGACGCCCGCGCTCACGCGGTCCACGCACAGGCGGCGGATCTCCGCGTCGTTGACGAGCAGTTCGAAAATGCCGCTCCGGCCGCGGAAGCCGCTTTCGTTGCACTGCCGGCAGCCATTCGATTGCCACAGTGGAATCGGCTTGCCGTCCCCCCGTGGAAAGTCCGGCGGCAGGTCCTGCGGGTTGACGCCCACTGGATGCTTGCAAGCCGGGCAGAGACTGCGCACCAGACGCTGCGCGAGCACCCCTTCGACGGTGCTGGCGACAAGGAACGGCTCGACACCCATGTCGACCAGTCGCGTAAATGCGCCCGGCGCGTCGTTCGTGTGCAGCGTGCTGAAGACGAGGTGTCCGGTCAGCGACGCCTGGATGGCGCTCGTCGCCGTTTCGCCGTCGCGGATTTCGCCGATCAGCACGACGTCCGGGTCGTGACGCAGAATGCTCCGCAACGCGCCGGCGAACGTCAGGCCGATCTTGCTGTGCACCTGGATCTGGTTGATTCCGTCGAGGTGGTATTCAACCGGGTCCTCGACCGTGATGATCTTCGTGTCGTCGCTCTTGATTTCGTTGAGCGCGCTGTACAGCGTCGTCGTCTTGCCGCTGCCCGTCGGGCCGGTGACGAGGACAATGCCGTACGGCATCGTGATCAGGTAATGGAACTTGCGGTGCGTATCGTCGTCCATCCCCATGCCGGAGAGGTTGAACTTCATCCGCTGCTTGTCCAGCAGACGCATGACGATCCCCTCGCCGTACAGCATGGGGATGATCGACACGCGAACGTCGATTTCGCGTCCCTGGACGCGGATGTTGATGCGGCCGTCCTGCGGCAGCCGCTTCTCGGCGATGTTCAGCCGCGACATGATCTTCAGTCGCGTGACGATCGCCGAGTGAAACTGGTTCACTTCGGCCGGCATGGGCTGCACGCGCAGCAGGCCGTCGATGCGGTAGCGGACGACGAGCCCGTGCTCCTGCGGCTCCAGGTGAATGTCGCTGGCCCGCTGTTCGAGCGCTTCGATGAGCAGCTCGTTGACCAGCTTGATGACCGACGGCGCCTGTGCCGATTCGGCCAGTTCGCCGAGGTTGTCGTCGAGCTCATCGAGAACTTCAACTCCGTCCGCCGCGCGCTGGGCGACGAGCTGGTTGATCGTGTCGCCGCCGACGCCGAGATGCGTCTTGATCGCGCGGAGAATCTCGGCCCGGCAGGACAGCACCGGGCGAATCCGGCAGCCGCCGACGGCGCCGAGTTCGTCCAGGGCTTCGAGGTCGAACGGGTCGGACGTGGCCGCCACGACCCAGCCGTGTTCCTGGTACAGCGGTAGCACGGCGTGCCGGAACACGGCCGTCGGTGGGAACCGGCTCAGGACTTCGCGATCGATGGCAACATCGTCGAGCTGCTGATACTGCATGTGCAGTTCGTCAGCGAGTGCGCGGAGCGCATCTTCCTCGGGAACGATTCCGCGATCGACCAGAATCTGGTCGACGCGTCGTCCGTTTGCCTCGCGCCGCGCCGCTTCGACCTGGCTGGGATCAGCCAGGCGGCGCCGGATAAAGATCGCCCCAATCTCCATGCGTCTCTGCTTGAGCCTGTCGGCCGGCGGTCTTCGTGGCCGTCTGCGGCCGGTTGGGAGACGGTTTGCAACGGCTGCTGTCGAGCCGCACTCAACCGTACCTCGATTCCACTGTCGGCGATTCAGTTTCGTCCACCGCGGCGGCGATCACCGTCGCCGCCGCCCTGATTGCCGCCGCCGCGATTTCCCCCGAAGAAGAAGCTGCGCTGCTGTCCGTCGCCGCCGCCTCCGTTATTGCCTCCGCCCATCATCCGTTCGCGCATTCGCTGTTCAAAATACTGCCGCATCTGGTCCTGCGACGGTCCCTGCTGCTGTTGTCCCTGACCGCCTCCAGAAGGACTGCTCGTCCCATTGCCGTTGTTGTTGCTGGACGAGGAATCGGTGCGGGAAGTCCGCGCTCCGGACGAACTGACGCGCACACGCGGCATGACGGCGCCCAGCGTGTTCTGCACGGCCGACGTACTCGCATTTTCCAGTTCGACGACCCGCACGGTCCGGCGGGCGTCGCGGGCCGCGTTGTCGAGCGACGTCACCAGTTCCAGGATCTCCTGATACAGCCCTTCATCCGCCGACACGATCAGGTGGCTCGTCTGCTCGTCCATGCCGACGGTGAGCTTGAATTCTTTCGGTTGCTGCTGTTGCTGATCGCGTCCGCCGCGTCCCCCGCCCCCCATGAGCATCGCAAACGGATTGGCGGCGGCGGCCGCCGGCTCCCCTTCGAGATAATCACGGTACACCTCGCGGACAACGCGATGGACATCCGTTACTTCCGCGTACTTTACGGCAATCATATGCGGCACACGGTCGCGGAGCGTCCCGCCGATGTCCGACGCATCGATGAACCTCAGGAACTCGCGGACTTCGGCCACCTTCGAGGCGGGGCCGGACACATACAGCGCGTTCTGCCGCAAGTCGGGAATGATCCGCAGCCCGCCCGCCGGCGACGACGACAGACCGCTCGCGCTGATCAGGCTGTTGCCCATCGAGGACAGGCTGCCAAAGAACCCGCTGCTCGAACTGGCGCTCGACACCTGCGAGACCGACGCATCGGGCATCAACTGCTCCAGCATTTCGGCGGCCGATGTCGCGTCCGCCGACTGCAGCATGAACAGCTTCCAGCTGGTCGTGGCTGGCAGGACCAGCAGGGTTTCCTCCAGCATCTGCTCCAGCCGGTCGAGGGCCTCTTCGTCTTCGGACATCAGGATGAGTTCGTCCCCCTGCACCTGGATGAAGATTCCCGGTGCGATCTCGCGGCGACTGTCATCCGCCACGGCCTCCGGCGCTGCCGGTTCCTGCGCTCCAGTTGCGGGTTGAGCGTCGGCGTGGGCCGGTTCGTTCCCTTCGTTCACGAAGGCGACAAGCTGCGCTGCGTTGCGGCCGTGGCTCCGGGAGACCGGTTCGTTGTCGGGGCGGCGGCGATCATCGGGGGCGTCGGATGTTTCGTCGGCCGGCCGTTCAATGCCCCGTACAGGGCTGATCGGTTCGATGGGGACAACTTCGATGCGGTTCGGTTGCGTGGTGTGCCACGCCTGATCGATCAGGTCGAGCAGTTGCTGGCTGTCGCGTCCGCTGAGCGAGAACCGCCGGACCGTGCCGCCGGCGCCGCGGGCACGCCTGCCGGTGCCGTCCTCGCC
>JAEUIG010000041.1 GCA_016795125.1 Planctomycetaceae bacterium
GACGTCTGCCGCCTTCGAGCAGCATGGTGTCGAGAGTAATCAGACCGTACGATATCCAGATTCGATGCGATCCACAGTCGGACCACGCGCTCCCTCTATGTCCACAACCTACAAGACCATTCCCGATCAGTCGGACATCGACGCGATCCCGCGCGATCTCCGGTTTTATCCCAGCACCGTCACCACACCCGGCGTACTCACGGCCGAGCAGGTGGCCGCCTTCAACCGTGATGGGTTCATACGCCCGATCCGGCTGTTTTCTACGGAAGAAATCGCCGACATTCGCGAATACTTTGACAAATTGCTGGCGAAAGTCATGTCCGCCGGCGGCGACAGCTATTCCATCAGCAGTGCCCATTTAAGATATGGCCGCGTGTACGACATTCTGACGCATCCCCGTATCGTCGCTGTGGTTCGAGATATCCTCGGAGAGGATGTCGTCGCCTGGGGTTCGCACTTTTTCTGCAAGATGCCGCACGACGGAAAGGCAGTGGCCTGGCACCAGGACGCCAGCTACTGGCCGCTGACTCCGACGAAGGCCGTCACCGTCTGGCTGGCGATCGATGATGCGGACACGGAAAACGCCTGCATGCGGTTCATCAAGGGTTCGCACCACTTCGGGCACCTGACGTATCGCCCCAGCACGGAAGCCGAGCATAACGTGCTCAATCAGTCGGTCGACAATGCCGAGCAGTACGGCGAGCCGATGGACGATTGCCTGCTGGCCGGCGAGGCGTCGCTGCACAGCGACCTCCTGTTGCACAGTTCGGAGGCCAACAGTTCCGACCGGCGCCGCTGCGGATTGACTTTGCGGTACGCAGCTGCGGATGTGCGGGCACATCTCGGCTGGAGCGGCAAAGGAGTGATTGTCAGCGGCGCCGATCGCGACGGACACTGGGCGAATCCGGTGCGACCGGATAAAGACTAATGATCGCATCGCATTCCAGTGTCGGGCGCCAGATCGCCCCTCTCCCCTTGAGAGGGAGTCGGGAGTGCGGACGAACAACGACCGACTTGTTGGAGTTCAGCCTTCAGGCTGCCGCAATGTGTATTCAACTCGTGTAATCCCCCAAGCTTTCCGGACCAATGCAGGCTGAAGCCTGAACTCCAACACAGCCTGAATTCCAACAGACGCCTCTCCGGTTTCTCCCGGTGGGCATTGATGAACTTATTGCATAGACCACTGCGCGTCCCCTTCCAACATTTCCGGAGCAGTTCGATGCGTCAGATTGCAATGGCCCTCATGGCGTTCCTGGTTGCTGGCGGACTGTCGTTCGCCGACGACAAGGTTGAACTGAAGTACGCGCCGGGATATGCCGCCGGCCAGGTGATCCGGGCGGTGTCGGAATCGAAGGTCAATCAGACCCTCGTGCTCGCCGGCATGAACATCGACACCAAAGTCGAGAGCTTCGCTGCCACGCGCGAAACGGTCGGCGAAACCGTGGACGGCAAGACGAAGTTGAACAGCGAGTTCGAGTACTTCATCGTGAACCTCGAAACGCCAATCGGAAACTTCAATTTCGACTCCGCCAAGTCGGACGCGCCCGTCAACGCACCGCCGCAGCTCGCGCCGCTGTACGACCTGTTCAAGGCGACATCCAAAGCGAAATGGGTCGCAACGCTGAATACGAAACCGGAGATCGAATCGATTGCGTTTGACGGGACCCCGTTCGAAGGCCTCGAAGATTCCGTCCGCAGCGAGGTTTCCCCCGAACGCTTCCAGCAGGAGTACAACCTCATGTTCCGGCGGTTTCCGGACGGTCCCGTAGCGGTGGGGGACACCTGGAAGCGCACGGAGGAAAGCCAGCTCGGCAACGGGCAGCTCCTGCGATACGAGCGGGAGTTCAAGTACCTCGGTCCGAAGCCCGAGAGCGGCACCACGGTCGACCTCGTCGAGATGCGCACGCTGTCGGTGCAGTACGAAATCGGCGCGGGTTCCCAGTTGCCGCTGAAGCTCGTCAGCAGCGACCTGAAGGTGGAGTCGGCGGAAGGGATGCTGTCGTACGACCGGCGCTATCACGTGTTCACAGTGCAGACCGATAAGGTGCACGTGGTCGGGTCTCTGGAGTTCTCCATCAGCCTCAATGGCCAGGAGCAGAAGCTGCCCGGTGAGCTGGACCTGACCATCGAGACCAAGCAGACCTCGGAACCGGTCTCGAAGTAGCAGTGTCCCCGCCGCGCTGACTAGCCGCGACCGTCCGGGAGCGCAATACGCGTTGATCGTGCGTTCGCCAGGCCCATCTCGTTGGTCTGGGCGTGCCACCCTGACGGTCGCGGCTAGTTCAATCGCGCGCTTACGCGCGGCGGATGTTTTCGCGGCGCTCGATGTTGCGCATGGCGTTGCGTGTGTCGAGGACCAGCGGCGCGTGGGCGGCGATGAATGCGTAGTCGTACGCGGAGTGATCGGTCGCGATCAGCACGCAATCCTGCGCGGCGAGGAACTCCGGCGTGAGTTCAACGCTCGTCATTTCCGGCAGGTTGTGGTGCCGGGTCTGCGGGAGTCGCGCGACGTGCGGATCGTTGTAGGTCAGCACGGCGCCGCGCGCGAGCAGCAGCTCCATCAGGACGAACGACGGACTTTCGCGCGGGTCGTCGACATCCTTCTTGTAGGCGGCGCCGAGGACGCAGACGCGGCTGCCGCGGATCGGTTTGCCGGCGTCGTTCAGAAAATCGGCGAGCCGGCCGATGACGTACTCCGGCATCCGCGAGTTCACCTCGCCGGCCAGTTCGATGAACCGCGTCGTCAGCCCCTGCCGGCGCGCCAGCCAGGTGAGATAGAACGGGTCGATCGGAATGCAGTGCCCGCCCAGCCCCGGTCCCGGATAAAACGCCTGAAATCCGAACGGCTTGGTCTTGGCCGCATCGACGACTTCCCACACATCGATGCCCATGCGGTCGAACAACATCTTCAGCTCGTTCACCAGGGCGATGTTCACCGCGCGGTACGTGTTTTCCAGAATCTTGCAGGCCTCGGCCACTTCCATGTTGGAGACGGGAATGACCTTCACCACCGCATGGGAGTACAACGCCGAGGCGAGCGCGAGACTGTGCGCGTCGTAGCCCCCCACGACCTTCGGAATCCCCGCCGCCGAGTACACGGGATTGCCCGGATCCTCGCGCTCCGGACTGTAGGCCAGGTAAAAGTCCTGACCGGCCTTCAGGCCGCCGGCTTCAAGAATCGGCAGAACCACGTCGCGCGTGGTGGTCGGGTACGTCGTGCTCTCCAGGACTACCAGCTGGCCGGGCCGCAGTACGGCGGCGATCGACCGCGCGGTCCCCTCCACGTACGACAGGTCAGGGTCGCGGCTGTCCGACAGAGGCGTCGGAACACAGATCAACAGGGCATCGGGTTCGTTGAGCCGGCGCAGGTCGGCTGTCGCCTCAAATGCGCCGGACTCGCGCCAGGCTGCGACGCGTTCCGAAGAAATGTGCCGGATATAGCTGCGACCGGCGTTGAGCTGTTCAACCTTCGACGCGTCGACATCGAAGCCGATCGCTTTCAGACCCCGTGAGACAAACGCGTCGATCAATGGCAGTCCGACATAGCCGAGTCCGACGACGCCAATGACCGCCTGCTTGTCCCTGATCCGCTGCTGCAGTTCGTCGAACACGGGCCGATATCCTGTTCCCCTGTGCAATTCGCCAGCCATGCGTCTGGAGGCGAGTTTGGCATTCTCCCGCCGCGGGAGGGCACTCACAAGTGGATTTCTGTGGGACGGGCGGCACGCCCACACCAACGGGATGGGCGTGGCGCATGTGACGACCGTTACACCCATTTCTGGGCGTGGCGCAGACCCGCCGCGAGCATCGCTCTCGCCCGGAATTCGGCCGGGGTGACGATTCACCCCCGTCCCCGTTAGGATTGATCCTGGCGTCGAAACAGGAGCAGCCCGGTGAGCTTAGAGCAGCGGAAGTGGAGCGTGGACGAGGAGCAGGCCGTCGTGGAACGGCTCCGCGAAGGTCGCCAGCGGATCGATGCCGAGCTGTCGAGAGTCATCGTCGGCCAGAAGTCGGTCATCGAGCAGGTGCTGATCGCGCTGTTCTCAGGGGGGCACTGCCTGATCACCGGTGCGCCCGGACTGGCGAAAACACTGCTGGTCAAGGCGATCGCCCAGGTCTTCGATCTCAGGTTCCAGCGGGTCCAATTCACTCCCGATCTGATGCCGGCCGATATTACCGGCACCGAGATCCTGGAAGAGACCGGCGACGGGCGCCGGCAGATGGTGTTCGTCAAAGGACCGATCTTCGCCAACGTGATCCTGGCGGACGAGATCAACCGCACGCAGCCCAAGACCCAGTCCGCGCTGCTGTAGTCCATGCAGGAGCACCAGGTGACGGCGGCCGGACGGCCCTATCCGCTCGACGAGCCGTTCTTCGTCCTCGCGACGCAGAATCCGATCGAGATGGAAGGCACCTATCCCCTGCCCGAGGCGCAGCTGGACCGGTTCATGCTGAATGTCGTCATCGACTACCTGCCGCAGGCGGACGAGGTCGCGGTCGTCGAGCGGACGACATCGCCGGGGTCGGCAATGATCGAACACTTGTTCCGCGGCGACGACGTACTGGCGTTCCACGAGGTCGTGCGGCGCGTGCCCGTGGCCCGTGAATTGATCGAGTACGCCGTGCGTCTGGCCAGTGCGTCGCGCGCGGGACGGCCGGGAACTCCGGATTTCGTCGCGCAGTACGTCAGCTGGGGGGCCGGCACGCGGGCATCACAGAACCTGATCCTCGGCGCCAAGGCCCGTGCGCTCCTGCTGGGGCGGGCGCACGTGTCGGTCGACGACATCAAGTCGCTGGCGCACCCGGTCCTGCGGCACCGCATCCTGCTGAACTACAAGGCGGAAGCCGAAGGGATGAATGTGGAAAAAGTAATCAACCGGCTGATCGAGACGGTGCCGGGCGTCACGTAGCGGTTCGCCCGGGAATCCCCTGCATTCCTCGCCTCGCCCCCCGGGAGAGGGGCCGGGGGTGAGGGCGAACGGCGGACAGCCTCCGAGCACAACGGGACGTTGGACCGTGCTTGACACCCGTGCCGCGAACCCCCGCCCGGACTACAATGTCCGTACAGAGACCATCCATGTCGGAACTGCAGTCGTATTGTGAGAACCTGGCGCGAAGCGCCCGCGAGGCTTCGCGAGCGCTGGGCCGCGCCGCGTCCCGAAAGAAGGATGAATGGCTGCGCCGGTCGGCAGACGCCATTCGGGCGCGCACCGCAGAACTCGTGGCGGCGAACGCCCTCGACATCGAACGGGCTCCCGAATACGGGCTGACGGCGGCGGCGATTGATCGGCTGAAATTGACGCCGCCGCGACTGGAAGAGATTGCCGCCGCCCTTGAACACGTCGCGACGCTGCCCGATCCGGTCGGCGAGGTGATCGAGGGCCAGATCCGGCCCAACGGCCTGCGGGTGACGCGCATCCGCGCTCCGCTCGGAGTGGTGTTCTTCATCTACGAGTCCCGCCCGAACGTGACGGCCGATGCGGCTGCGCTGTGCGTCAAGAGCGGCAATGCCGTGATCCTGCGGGGCGGCAAGGAAGCCCTGCACAGCAACCAGGCGCTGCATCGCCTGCTGCGCGACACTCTGGGGGAATGCGGCTTGCCGGCGCAGGCCGTGCAGCTGGTCGAGACGACCGATCGTGCGGCGGTCGGCTGCTTTCTCGGCCTGTCGCAATGGATCGACGTGGCGATTCCCCGCGGCGGAAAGTCGCTGATCGAACGCGTCGTCGCCGAAGCGACGATGCCGGTCATCAAGCATTTTGACGGCGTGTGCCACGTGTACGTCGATCGCGCCGCCGACCTCGACATGGCTCTGAAGATTCTCATCAACAGCAAGTGTCAGCGGCCGGGCGTCTGCAACGCCGCTGAGTCGCTGCTGGTCCACGCGGATGTCGCCGAGCGATTCCTGACTCGAGCCAACGACGCACTGCAGGCGGCAAACGTCGAAGTCCGCGGCGATACGCGGACGCGAGAACTGATTCCCTGGGCGAAGCAGGTCACGGTTGCGGACTACCGCACGGAGCATCTGGATTTGATCCTGTCGGCCAAGGTCGTTGCGGGACTCGACAAGGCGATCGAGCACATCAACGAGTATGGCTCACATCACACCGATGCGATCGTGACCAGCGATCTGGCGGCCGCGCGCCGGTTCTGCGACGAAGTGGACTCCGCCGCAGTCATGGTGAACGCGAGCACAAGGTTCAACGACGGCGGGGAACTGGGACTGGGCGCCGAAATCGGCATCAGCACCGACAAACTTCACGCCCGCGGCCCGTGCGGACTGCGGGAACTGACGACGTACAAGTTCGTCGTCGAAGGCAACGGCCAGACCCGCGGGTGACAGAAGCTCAAGAAGAGCAGATTTTACAGAAGCGGCTGTGTTTGAGGTCAAGGAATTAATGGACCACGGCGGGTGTCCAATGC
>JAEUIG010000044.1 GCA_016795125.1 Planctomycetaceae bacterium
GAGCGCTCCCTGACGGTCGCGGCTAGTCAGGAAATCCTACATGGCGACGCTTGATCGACGTGAATTGCTGCGTAATGCCGCCTGCGGGTTTGGCTCGCTGGCGTTGGCCGGGCTATGCGCTGACGATGCCGGGGCCGCAGCACGTCGTTCGCTCCCGTTGTTCGCGCCGCGGGCGAAGCGGATCATTTTTGTGTTCATGCAGGGGGGCCCGTCGCACGTCGATTCGTTCGACTACAAGCCGGAGCTGATTGCGCACGACGGAGAGCAGCGGGCGTTCCGCGATGCCCGCAAGCTGGCCAAGACCGGCATGTCGGGCGAAGAAACCTTGATGAGGCCGCTGTGGCCGTACCGCCAGTACGGCGAGACCGGGCGCTGGGTTTCCGACCTGTTCCCGCAGATCGGGCGACACGCCGACGAGCTGTGCTTTCTGCACGGCATGCATACCAATGGCGTCGCGCACGGCCCGGCGACGCTGTTCCTGCACACCGGCGCGACGAACCTCATCCGGCCGTCGATCGGGTCGTGGGTCAGCTACGGCCTCGGTTCAGAGAACCGCAACCTGCCGGCGTTCGTGACGCTGTGCCCGTCGTCGGGCAACGGCGGGCCGCGCAATTTCTCGAACGCCTTTCTCCCGGCGGAATACCAGGGGACGGCGATCAGCCGGGCGGGGCAGCCGGCGACCGAGGCGCGGCCGGCGCACATCGTCAATCGCGAATTGTCGAGCGCCGAGCAGCGACGGCAGCTCGATCTGCTGCAGGCGTTCAATCGCGACCAGCAGCAGAGAACCGGCGCGGGAGCATCGACCGACCTCGACGCCGTGGTCGAATCGTACGAGCTGGCGTGGCGGATGCAGATGCACGCGCCGGGACTGTTCGACCTGAGCCAGGAGACGGCGGCCACGCTGCAGATGTACGGCATCGGCGAAGGCACGACCGACGACTTCGGGCGGCAGTGCCTGCTGGCGCGAAGGATGGCGGAGGCCGGCGTGCGGTTCATCCAGGTCAGCTATGCCGATAACACCGATAACCCGCGGTGGGACCAGCATTCCAACATGCCCAAGCATGCCGAGCACGCGCTGGCGACCGACAAACCGGTGGCCGGCCTCTTGGCCGACCTCAAGCAGCGCGGCCTGCTGGAAGACACGCTGTTGTGGTGGGGCGGCGAGTTCGGCCGCAACCCGTTCACGCAGGGCAACAACGGCCGCGACCACAACCCCAAAGGCTTTACGCAGTTCCTCGCCGGCGGCGGCGTGAAGGCCGGCTTCGCCCACGGCGCGACGGACGAGTTCGGCCACGAAGCGATCGCCGGTCGCGTCCACATGCATGACTTGCATGCCACGCTGTTGCACCTCCTGGGTCTCGACCACGAACGGCTGACATACCGTTACGCGGGACGCGATTTCCGGCTGACGGACATCGCGGGTCGGGTGGTGGAGGAGATTCTGACTTAGACGCACGACCACCACTGACTGAATTGATCACACCTGGCAGACTTTCAGAGTTTGCTCGCAAATCTATCCTCACACCAGTCCCTTCCTGTCCTTAACTCCTCGGCATCCTTCGAACCGCTTGACGTGCGGCAAAGTGAGAATTGGCCAGGAGGAGCGCGCCCGCCATGCCACACCTTCACTTTGGCTACGATCGTCGCCGATCCCTCGTAACAGGGCTGTTTACGGACCGCCCCTTGATGATGGTCCGCATGAAGCGCCTCGGGCAACCGGACAAGGTCGCTTACAGCTCTCGCTTTCGGCTGGATACGGGGGCGAATGTGTCGTCCGTTACCCTGGCGCTGGCGGCCGACGTGCTGGATTACTTCCCGAACGGCAAGCCCCCAACTCCGGATCAATTGAAAGCGCGGCTACTTAGGGAAGTGAGCGCTCAGAAGCTGGCTCCTATCCAGCTGACCTCCGCATCTGGCGCCGATTTGACGGGGTATCCATTGTGGATACCGATCGAGATTGCGGATGACCACGGCGAAGTGGCCGAACTTGAAGCGCTGGTTTCGTTCACCGAAGGCCAGGATGCGGAGTCTCGCCTTGCCGGGCTTACCGGCTTCCTGGACAGGTTCGATGTGAGCCTGAAGGCTCAAGCGTTTTCTCTCCGCGCACGACCGAATTCCGGTGTGCGCTGCCCGCGCAATTAAGTCGAGACTCGCAACGCGAGCTGCGGTTTGGACATCACCGGACGGGGCGACACAGATCAATCTCAGCACTCTCGACGGAATCCAGGACCACGTCCGCCAGGGTGAGGCCTTTCTCCGCCAATGCACTCCGCAATCCGTCCAACGTCTGCGAGTAACAGAGCGTCACACGTCCGTCGAACGAACGCGCGACCCATTCGCCCGGATGCTCCTGCGCCTCGCGCGCAGCTTCCTCTGCCAGTTCGTTGCGGTTGGCAGTGTAGTGATGAATTGACGCGTCCACGGCGAACAGCTCGGTTGCCTGGACACCTCCGGCCGGTTGCGCCATCACGGAATCCTTCCGACCACATCGGGCTTGATTTTCCCAACGGCGGCGGAGAGTATACCGGGCATCAACATACTGGCAAGACCGGGGGGTATCCGGTTTCTGCAGCAGGTCGCGCCGTAGCAGCGGCGTGACCTGTATTCGTTTGATCTGCTCCCATCCTACGGAGGGGCGCGGCCCCTGGGAAGCACCGTCTCTGGCGGATTGCGAAAGGGCGCGCCGCAGCCCTTCCCGCGCGGAATAGCCGTAATCTTCGGCATCTTCGTTAGTAGGTCGCTCCACCGACCCATCCCAATTCCCTCACCGCGATCGCTCGGCCGCGCGTGCCCGGCTCAGGCCGCTGAGTGACGGTTCGTATTGCGGGTCGATTTTCAACGCGGCGGTGAACTCCTGCCGGGCTTCGTCGAAGAACTGGTGGTTCAGATAGATCTCTCCCAGACGGTTGTGTACTTCCAGTCGCTGGACGTCACTGGTGGAGTATTCGACGGCGAGGAGATAATTACGGACTGCCTCCTCGACGGCGTCGTGGGCGAGGTAAATGTCGGCGAGCAACTCGTAGCCGTAAGCGTAATCGGGACGGGCCTCGAGCATCTCGTTGAGCAACCGGATCGCTTCCGGGGCGCGGCCGCTCTCTGCGAGCGCCGTGGCGAGCCGCCGCTGGTTCTGCAAATCCGCGGGCACGGCGGCTGCGATGTTCTGTGATTGCGCGATCTGTTGACCCGGCGGCCAGACCCGACCGTCCGCATTCTCGGGCAGCGTCGAGCCGGACAGTTCGGCCATCGTCAGCCAGCCGAGGATCAGCACCAGCGGGGACCACTTCAGCAGGTGTCCAGCCTCGCCCCAGGTGATCCGCCGCATGCCCGATGCTGCGGCCCCGGCACCCAGTCCGAGCGCGGCGCGCGTCGACGACTCGCGGACTTTCCAGATGAAGCCGTCGTAATAGAAGTGCAGGATCGTGGAGCCGAGGACAAAACCGTTGAGGGCGGCACGGAGCGTCGAACTCTGCAAGTCCTTCGACGTGAACGAAATGGCGCCGTAGGCGAACACCAGGCCGATGTAGAGCCACAGGAGCCCGCGGCTGCGGCGGAACAGAAACCGCATGAACGACCCGGTGTTCGGGGTCGAACTGACGCGGCGGCAATTGTACAGCCACACGATCGCCAGGTACTGCACGTCGTGAAACGCCTCGAACAGGGCGATGCCGAGAATGATCTGGTCTACGTACACCATGCAGAACCACCAGAAGCCGATGCCGCCGGAGAGCATGAGCAGCTTGACGGGATTCGGCCGCGGTCCGGGACCGCGCGACTGCGCGACGTGGTTGCCCAGGAATCCCAGCGTGACGACCAGGCAGATCGCCAGCCAACCCCACTGGAACGCCTGCACTGCCGCCGGCGGGACGAGCGGACCTCCCGACGTGTACCACAGCTCGAGGAGCCGCGCCATCTTGCCGCTGGAAAAGATCTGCCCGCCGGTGAACCAGCACAGGCACATCAGCCAGTCCCAGCGCGCCGTCACCGGCGAAACGGAACCGACCTTGGCGTCGTAAATTCTTACGAAGCCGTAAACCTGCATCAGCGCGTGCCAGCAACCCCAGACCAGCAGAATCAGCAGCATGGCGTTGAGGCGCTGGAGCGACAGCCACACGCAGACGGTCACCAGCACGAGCGGCGCCAGGATGAACCGGCCCCGAAACCGCTGGAACAGTTCGCGGTCGCCGTAAGCGCGAATCATGCCCGGGAGGTGATGTCCGAATCCGCCAAAGGCGGCGACGATCAGGCCGATGGTTTCGACGTCGGCGCCGATCAGGGGGGACTTGATCGCCAGTACGAGCGGGACGAGAAGGAGCGGGGTCGCCACGAACAGCAGCAGGTCCAGTGGCCGATTGAGAATCCAGCGGCTCGGCGCGGGGCGCGCAGTTGCGGACGCCGCAGGTTGATCAGCCGGTGCGAGGGCCGCCGACGTCGACATGGAGTGACGACTGAAACCGGACGCGGACAGCGTCCATCGAGAACAGGAGACAGGACGGATTGTAAACGGTTTGTCGTCCAGGCGGCAGCGGATTCCGATGGAACGGTGCTGCCACTGGCTGCGGAAACCTTCCGCGTGCTGGCAAGGCGCGTGAACCACCGGCTATAAAAGGCCACCGCCGGGAATCACCCGCCGGTTGGGGATGCATCCGGACGTACAACAGACAACAGTTTGCGAGGCTGACATGCGAATCGTGGCGACGGTCTGTCTGTGTTTGATCACCATTTCCGGCGCCTCGCCGGCTGCCGACGAAGCGCCGACGCAGGCCAACGTCGCCTACGGCCCGCACGAACGGAACGTCCTCGACTTCTGGCAGGCAGAGGGGGACGGGCCGCGTCCGTTGCTGGTGTTTATTCACGGCGGCGGCTGGACCGGCGGCGACAAGGAATTGAAGTTCGACGCCGTCAAACCGTATCTCGACAAGGGGATCTCGGTCGCGGCCATCAACTACCGGTATTCAACGATCGCCAAGCTCCCGGCGCCGGTGCACGATGCGGCGCGGGCCATCCAGTTTCTGCGAACGAAGGCCGGCGAATGGAATTTCAAACCGGAGCGGATCGCACTCACCGGCGGCAGCGCCGGGGCGTGCTCCTCCATGTGGCTGCTGCTGCACGACGACCTCGCTGATCCGAATTCCGACGACCCGGTGCTGCGACAGTCGACGCGTGTGTGTGCGGCGGCCGGAATCGCCGGCCAGACATCGCTCGATCCGCCGGTGATCGCCGAATGGCTGGGTCTCAACGTGCTGCTCCATCGGATGATCTGGCTGTCCGTCGGCGAGCCGGACCTGACCGCCGCCCTCACCAACTACGAGCAGAACAAGTCGCTGTACGTGGAGTTCAGCCCGTACAACCATGTGTCAGCAGACGATCCGCCGCTGCTGATGCGGTACGGGGAAGACGCATCGCTGCCGTCCAAGAACGCCGGTCACGGCATTCATCACCCGGTCTACGGCGTGAAGCTGAAAGAGAAATCCGACTCGGTGGGCCACGAGTGCCACCTGCTGATCCCCGGACACAGCAGTTCGCCGTTTGAGAATGAAGAGCAGTTCTTGATGACGAAGCTGCTGGAGTAACGGTTGGAAAGCGGAAAGCGGAGCGAGGACATCGGGCACGGGTACTGAAAGCGGGATTTCATGACGACTGCGAAATGGGTGAGTTGGTGGTGCGTTGTTCTGACATGTATGTCGGCAACTTGCCCGGCTGATGCACAGGAACGGGGGCGAGGGCGCCGTGAGGCAACCCCGGTGCAACCGGTGAAGGTCAGCGAATTCGGGGCCGAGGTTGCGCACAAGTACACGACGCAGCATGGGCTGCCGTCCGACAATGTGCTGTCGATCGTCGTCAGCGGATCAGGGCGCGTGCTGGCCGGGACGGATCGCGGCGTGGCCTTGTTCGACGGCGAGAAGTGGCAGCAGGTCTCGGACTACGCAGGCTCGCTGCCGGCGATGGCCGTGGACGGCGCGGGCATGGTCGCGATCACCGATGAAGGCCTGTTCCATGCCGAGCAGGGAGACGTCGAGAAACTGGCCGACTTGCCGCTCTTGAACGGGAAACCGGTGAAGTCGACATGCGTTGCCGGCGGTGCGCGGCGACTGGTGGGAACTGATGCCGGGCTGTTCGAACTCCGCGATGATGTACTCGTTCCGGATGAAGCATGGAACACCAGGCTGGGATGGGGCGCGGATGTGCGGCAGATCGCCGTTTCCGCGGATGGTCGCGTCGCTATCGCAGCAGAAGGAGGGCTGTTTCTGCTCGACGAGACAGCCGGCTGGCAGTCACTGCTGCCGCACGGCGGGGGTCGCAGCTGGGCGCCGCGGGATGTGCGAGGCGTCGCATTTGACGGCAAAGGACAATTGTGGTTCTGCGAGCCGCAAGGCGTGGGCGTCCATCACAGCAACGACCCGGACCAGGATCAATGGAAGCTGCTCACCGCTGCCGACGGGCTGCCGTATGCGGACTTCACGTCTGCCACAGGGTGTCCCGATGGCAGCGTCGTTTTCGGCACGCATGACGGTGCCATTCGATTCGATGGCGCGACCTGGGAATATCGTCGCGGGCCGCGCTGGCTGCCGCACGACGACATCCGAGCGATCGCGATCGGCAGCGACGGCCGCGAATGGTACGCGACCGCCGGCGGCGTCGGATGCATCGAATACCGACCGATGACGCTCGCGAAGAAGGCGGAATTCTTTGAGGACGAGATCGACAAGTACCACCGCCGCACGCCGTATGAATTCGTGCTGGAAGTCCGGCTCAAGAACGTCGGCGACAAAAGCGAATGGACACAAGGCGACAGCGACAACGACGGACTGTGGACCGCGATGTACGGTGCGGGCGAGTGCTTCGCCTATGCGGCGACGAAGAACCCGCTGGCGAAAGAGCGGGCGACCAAGGCGTTCCAGGCACTCAAGTTCCTGAGCGAAGTGACGCAGGGAGGTGCGCACTCCGCCCCGCCCGGATTCCCGGCCCGCACGATCCTGCCGACCAGCGGACCCGATCCGAATGCCGAGCACTACACTCCCGAACGGGACCGCGAAGCGCAGCAGCGTGATCCGTTGTGGAAGGTCATCTCGCCCCGCTGGCCGACGAGCGCCGATGGAAAGTGGTACTGGAAGTGCGACACCAGCTCGGACGAACTGGACGGTCACTTCTTCCTGTACGCACTGTATTACGACCTGGTGGCTGAGACGGAAGACGAGAAGCAGGCGGCGCGCGACGTGATCACGCGGATCGTCGATCACCTGATCGATCACCAGTACAACCTCGTCGATCACGACGGGCTGCCGACCCGCTGGGGACGGTTTGACCCGGCCGAGTTCAACCACGACCTGCGCTGGTCGGAAGGCCGCGGGCTGAACTCGATGTGCATGCTCAGCTACCTCAAGGTCGCCGAGCACGTCAGCGGCAATCAGAAGTATCGCGATGCGTACGACGACCTCGTCGTCAATCACGGTTACGCCGTCAACACGATGGTTCCCAAGATGCAGTTCGGTCCCGGTACGGGGAACCATTCCGACGACGAAATGGCCTTCATGAGCTTCTATAACCTGATCCGCTACGAAAGTGATCCGGAACGGAAGCGGTTCTATGCATTCGCGTTCTACCGGTACTGGCTGAACGAATCGCCGGAACTCAACCCGCTGTTCAACTTCGTGTTCGCGGCGACCACTCAGGATGCGTTTGCGCAGGGCGGCGGTCGCGGCCGCTTCGGAACGGGCGCCGTGCCGCAGTCCGCGCTCGACGAAGGGGTGGACACGCTGATCCGTTATCCGCTCGACCGGATCCGGTGGCCGTTCAAGAACAGCCACCGGCTCGACATCGTCCGCATGACGGACTTCCCCGGCGACGACTGGAACAACGGACATCGCCGGAATGGCGACGTCATCCCGATCGATGAACGTTCCGTCGAGCACTGGAACCACAATCCGTGGGAACTCGACGAGGAAGGACACGACGGCCGCACGCTCACCGACGGCACGGCGTTTCTGCTGCCGTATTACCTGGGCGTTTATCGCGGATACATCGTGGAGTGAACCGGGGTTCGGGACGACTTTCGCACGTGTGGAGTTCTGACGTCGAAGCAGGAAAGAGATCACGCACCCCAGCCCGATCGGCAATTCTGTTCGGCAGAATGAGTGCGGTCGGCAGAACGGCTGCCGCGCCGTAGCGCGATCTCATGCAGGAGCCGTCCAGACGGGGACGAAGGGTCGTAGCCACAGGTGGAGCACCGATCGCCAGGAGGCGGACGGCGCCGAACCTGTGGACAGCGGAGTTCGATTAACCTCTCCCGCTCCCCCGAATCGCGACAGTTGTGGCATCGACGCGGCGCGCGGGGAAGAGGGAGACCATGGGGGGCCAACTCTCCTGAGCGGCTGCACTCCTGGCGACGGGTCGTGATCGTTGTGGCTTGCCACGGCGACCGCCGCCGCCAAGAATGTCGTTGGTTCGCTCGCAGCGGCGATCCCGCCGGACGAAATCGATCCCCTCATGTCGCACGAATCCCGCAGTCCGCAACTGGCGCGAACATTTTCGTCCGCCGGCTTCGGCGCCGTGCTGGTGGGGCTGGGACTGATCGCATTCGAACTCCGGTACAGCCTGCTGCTGTACCGGCTGGGTGTGGCCGGACGCGTCGTGCTCGTCACGTGCGCCATCGGCTTTTCCATCTGGGGTCTGCAGGAACTCATTGCGGGCTGGTGGCCGCAGCTCAGCAGACGGGGCTTTGCGCGGCATCGCTCCGGCTTGCCGATGGAAGGCCGCGCCTACATCGTGGTGATGATCGTCCTGTTTGTGGGCGCCCTGCTGGGGCGATCGAACCCGCTCCTGCTGGTGTTCGCATTGATGGCGGGTCCGTTCGTCGCCAACGCCTGGATCAGCTTTGTGCTCCTGAAGCGGCTCACCGTCCAGCGCCACGTTCCCGTGCGGGTGATGGCGGGTGAACCGACCTCGGTGGAACTGGCCCTCCGCAACAACAAGCGGCGCCTGTCGGCGTGGGTCATGACGCTGCGGGACCAGATCGTCTCGGAGACGGAACGCCTGCCGGCCGAAGTGCTGATCCCGCGCGTTCCTCCCAGTTCGACTCGCACCGGGCATTACCGACTGCGGCTGATGCATCGCGGCCGGCACACGCTCGGACCGCTGTCGATCAGCACCCGTTTTCCACTGGGGCTTGTCGAGCGCGGACTGACCGTGGCGCAGACCGACAGCATCATCGTGTATCCACGTCTCGGGCGGCTGACCGCCGGGTGGACGCAGCGGCTGCAGCATGCCACGGACCTGGTGCCGCAGATGTCGCCGCGCAGCGGGCCGTTTCACGACGAATTCCACAAGCTGCGGGAGTACCGGCGCGGCGACGATCTGCGGGCGATTCACTGGAAAACGACCGCGCGGCGCAACGAGCTGATGGTCCGCGAGTTCCGCGAGAGTCGTGACCGCCAGCTCGTGGTGCTGCTTGACCCGTGGCGGACGGCGCGGCCGACCGAGCAGGACCAGGAACGGACGGAAGCGGCGATCAGCGTCGCCGCCACGATCTGCATGCACCACCTGCGCAACAGCCGGGATTCGCATCTGTACTTCGCGGTGCACGGCGAACCGTTCGCCGAATGGGACAGCAGCGTCGGTTCGGTGGAGTCGCTGCTGGACCTGCTGGCGCTGCTGGTTCCATCGTCGTCGTCGGACCTCGCGCGCCTGCAGTCGGCGGCGGCGGCCCATATCAGCAGTCGTGCCCGCGTGCTGCTGGTATCCACCCGGCCGGCCGATACGCTGCGCGAATTGCGACGGAGCAAGGACAACGGGCACGGCGAAGGGCAGCGGTGGTTCGATGCCGTGCAGGTCGTGGATCTCGATCCACGACGGCTGTCGGAGATCGTGGAGTGGCGCGACGGCTGAACAGCGCGTCGCGGCTGGTCGGACTTTCCGGAAGAGGTCACGAGTCATGCAACGGCTGCTGGCGGTATTCCAGGCGAGCGTGACGGCATTGATCTGCCTGTCGGCGCTGATCTTTTCGGCCGCCGAGGAACAGCCGCTGGTCTCGCTGACGGTTCCGATCGCGATCGTCGCCTGGGCGCTGGTGGACCGCCGCGGCATCCGCGGACTGGGGCCGGGCTGGTCGTTTGCACTGGGGCTGGCGGGCGTGGGAGCAGCCGTGCAGGAATTCATGACGGGCGGCGTCGAGGCGCGAATCCTGGCCCCGTCGCACCTGCTGGCGTACCTGGTATGGATCGTGCTGTTCCAGCATAAGGAGAATCGGCACTACTGGATTCTGCTGGGACTGACGGTGCTGCAGGTGGCGATTGCCTCACTGCTGACGACTGCGTCCTGGCTGGGGATGGCGGTGATCCTGTACGCCTCCTGCGCCCTGTGGACGATGGGCGTGTTCACGCTGTATCGCGCCGTCCAGCGCGTTACGGAAGGTGATGCCCGATCTCCGTTGGACAGGGTCGAACGGCGGGAGGCTCGGCCGCACCTGCCCCGCTCGCAGCGCGGCGTGTTTTCGGCAAACCATTTCAGCACCGTGCAGAACTCGGTGCATCTCGACCCCACGGAGCGCCTGATCGGCTGGCATTTCACCGGCGGCGCGCTGGTCATGATGGTGCTGGCGCTGTCGCTGTCCGGGAT
>JAEUIG010000062.1 GCA_016795125.1 Planctomycetaceae bacterium
AGGCGAGAGGCGAGAGGCGAGAGGCGAGAGGCGAGAGGCGCAACGGGGGGTGTTGTTGCAGCGGGGGTGTCGTCGGTGTCGCCGCGTGGGATTTGCCGACGCGTGTGGCCTCCAGACTTCGTTGTGGAACGGAAGTCGTCCCCTCAGCTCCGTCTTTTCATCGACCATTGTCCAGCGACCATCCGACTTCCCACGACGTGGACCTCATTGTTGCAGCGATGAACGCGGCGTTCTCCCAGTTTGCAGCCGACGAGCTGCGGCCGTTGCGGATCGAGATCGAGCAACTGGCCGAGACGGTGCGCGGCAACGGCAAGCCGGGACTGGTGCAGCAGGTGGCGATTCTCGAAGAACGGCAGCGGGTCGCCGAACGCGACCGCACGGCGGCCGCCATCGACCATGCGCAACTGCAGCAGCGGCTGTACCTGCTGGTGGGCGGTCTGGCGCTCGCGTTACTGGGGGCGGTGCTGAGCTACGTGCTGCGGTGACCAAACGCCAGCGACCCGGACGCTGCGAGCGTGCGGGTTGCTTGTGTGCTGCAACGGCTCGTTCGACGGCAATGCCGTCGGCTTGGGCGTCCCTGAAACCGAATGCGGCTGCTTACCGCCCAAACTTGCCCGGGTCGCCGAACAGCCCGCCCTTCACATCGCCGCCGATGCCTCCCTTGAGTCCTTCCTTGCGGATGTACTTGGGGGCCTCGTAGGCGGGGGCCGGCGCTGCTTCTTCGGGCTTCGCCTTCAGCGCCTTCACCGAGAGACTGACGCGCTTTTTCTGCGGGTCGACTTCCAGCACCTGGACTTCGACCGTCTGACCGACGGACAGCACGTCGGTCACGGCGCGGACCCGCTTGTAGTCCAGCTCGCTGATGTGGACGAGCCCTTCGATCCCCGGCTCCAGTTCGATGAAGGCGCCGAAGGCCTCGGTCCGCGTCACCTTGCCGCTGACGACCGTCCCCTTGGCGTATTTCCCTTCGGCGTGGACCCACGGATTGGCGGAGAGCTGCCGCATCCCGAGGCTGATTTTTTTCTTGTCGGAGTCGATCGACAGGACTTTGACTTCGACCTGCTGGCCTTCCGTCAGCACTTCGGACGGATGATTGATCCGCACCCAGCTCATCTGGCCGATGTGCAGGAACCCGTCGACGCCGCCGATGTCGACAAACGCGCCGTAGTCCTTGATCGTCTTGACCTTGCCGGGCACCGTCTGGCCGACTTCCAGGTGCGTCATCAGCTCCTGTTCGGCGACGGCGCGTTCTTCCTGGAGCACCTGCCGGCGGCTGACAACGAGCCGCCGCCGCGCCGGATTCACCTCGGTCACCTTCGCCCGCAGCTTCTGGCCGACAAACGTCTGCAGGTCGGCGACGTAGTTGAGGTCCGCCTGGCTGGCCGGCATGAAACCGCGGAGAGTCCCGACGGTGACGTCGAGGCCGCCCTTGTTGGTCTTGGTGACGACACAGTCGACGATCTGACCGGGGGTCATGGCATGCCAGTCCCCGGAAATACGTGACGTGCCTCGCGGCAACCGGCAGGCGATCAATCCTTCTTCTTCGTCGACCTTGTCGACCACGACGTCCAGTTTCTCGCCGACGACGGGAGGCTTCTTGGAGCTGAATTGCCGCAGCGAGACGACGCCCGACAGCCGCCAGCCGAAGTCCAGGAACACGTTGTCCTCATGAACGGCCTGGATGGTGCCGGACAGCTTGGTGCCTTCGGTGGCCGTTTCGAGGGTGGGGGCCGGTTCCGGAGCGGCGGCTTCTTCGCCAGCAACGGCCGGGGTCGGTTCGACCGCTGTGGACGTAATCCCGATCTCGCCGCTCTCGAGGGCGGCGGCGATCTCCGCTTCCATCTCGGCATCGAGATTCGACTGAGTTGGAATCTCGACGGGGGGGGCCTTCGGCAGCGGCGCCGGTTTCGGTGCGGGGGCCTCTTGAACAGCCGCGTCAGCAGCGGGCACAGCGTCGGGGTTCGCCGGGGCCGCCGGTTCCGCGTTCGCTTCGGCGTCGGTCAGCGTCGGTATGGGTTTGATGCGCTGGGGATCGAACGTGGGATTGAGCCTGACTCGACGCTTGGCCCCTTCGGCCGCCTCTTCGGACGGCGCTGCGGCAGCGGCGTCGCTGGAGGCGGGAGACTCGCTCTCAGCATTGGCCGGCGCCTCGGAGAGCACGGCGGGAGGCGCGGACGCGTCTGCGGAGGGGGGGGTCTGGGTCTGGTCGTCGGCGACGGTCGGAACGGTCATGGACGTGCTGGCAACGGAAGGGAACGATAACGCGGTTCGGAATGCATCGGTGGCAGCGACGTGCAGTCGCTGAAGCAAGTCAGCCTGTCCGAGGCGTCGGTGATCGAATCGACGGGGCGTTCACGGTTCGGCTCTGGGCCGAAGGTGTTCACTATCCGCCAATCACTGTGAGACTCCTGGTGAGGAATGCTGCTGATGCCGCTGGCGGAGCTGTTGTGGCGACAACTGCCGCACGAACTGCAGAGGGTCGAGCTTCGACCGCCGACAGCCGGCGCCGGATTGTAACATCCGCTGTCACTCCCGGAAACGAGAACCGGGTTCTCATTCGAACAAATCGGCCGGAAGCTTTTTCGGCCGGGGTTCCGGGTTGGACGGCCGCCGAAAGCGAGCGTCCGCGACACGGCGCGCTCTTCAGACTGTCGCCTGCCCGAACAAGACCTCTTCGCTGATCCGCTGCACCTGTCCGTCCCGCGTGATACAGGCGAGAACTGTCCGGGCGCGGGCCAACAGTTCCTGGCCGCGGGACAACGTGTATTCGTGTTCGAGCTTGGCCGGCGAGAGCTTGAGCACGCGCGTGCGGAGCATGAGGACATCGTCGAACCGCGCGGGTTTCTTGAAGTCGCATTCCGCGCGGACGATCACCATCAGGTAGCCGCGGGCTTCCATGTCGCGGTAGTCGCCCCCCTGGGCGCGAAACAACTCCATCCGGCCCATCTCGAAGTACGCGAAATACTGCGCATGATGCACGATCCCCATCGGATCGGTCTCGCCGTACCGGACGCGGAACGAGATGTCGTGGGCTTCGATGGGGAGCATTGCCGATGGACGTTAGACCTGCGTCGCTGGTCCGCAGTGTTTGATTTGTCAATTGTCATTGGTCAATGGTCATTTGTCATTTCAGAAGTGCGTGTTTGGACGCTTCAATGACAAATGACAAATGCGAAATGACCAATGACAAATCAAATTCTGAATCTCGGTCAGAGCTTCGCCCGCTTCTCCGCGATGGTCTGGATCAGCCCCTTCTGCGGATCGGCGAACTTCTTGAGTCCTTCTTCCATCAGGACCTGTTCCATCTTGGCGAAGTCGACTTTGGCGTCGATCTCCTGCTGCACGACGACCGGAGGCAGCCGGTCGACCAGTCGCGTGTACGTTTTGCCCGTCATGGCCTGGACGGCGGCGTTGGTTTCCGGCGGGTTGGTCTGGATGTCGGAGCCGGCGAGGGCGCCGACGTACTTGTCGGCCGGGTCTCCCTTCGTTTTGACGCCGGTGCTGGCAAAGACGATTTCCTGCTTCAGCGACAGTTGCTTGTCGCGCCACCAGGACTCGTTGGCCTGCCAGATCCGCTGCACGTTCAGCAGTCCGACCTGCCCTTGTGCGGCCGGCGACAGCTCCGGAACCTGCTTGCCTGTATACACATCGATCCGGCTCACGAAGATGCTGTAGACCGACTTCACGGCTGCCCGGTCCTTCCGCCGCTGGGCGCCGCGCCAGACGGCCTCGCGCGCGAGCTGGTATTGCCGGTCGCTGAAGATCAGCGTGATGTTGGGACAGATTCCGGCCGCGACGAGTTCTTCCAGCGCGGCCAGTCCGCCGGGGGTCGCCGGCACCTTGATCATCCGGTTCTTGTGACCGGCGGACCATTTTTTTCCCAGCTCGATGTACCGCGCGGCCTTCTCGGCGACCGACAGCGTGCTGGCTGTGTCCTCCAGCAGGGGATCGAGTTCGAAACTGACGTATCCGTCGTTCCCTTTCGTCTGTTCCCAGACCGGCAGGAAGACGTCCTGCGCGTTGCGGACGAGCCGGTCGGTCATCTGCCAGGCGACGGCATCGTCGCTGTGTTCCTCCGCCATGAATTTCCGCAGGTCGCCGTCAAAGCGGCCCGTCTTGATGAGATCCGAAATGATGACGGGGTTGGACGTTGCTCCCGTTGCGCCGAGCGCGCGGTTTTCGCGGACCAGGTCGGGATCGACACTATCAAGCCACAGCTTGGTGCCGGCGGCGATCAGAGACTCGAGCGGAGTAGGCATGGGCGCGTGCGTACAGGTCGTTGAGGAAGCGTTGCGTCATTGTCGCGGGTGCAGGCGCGGACGCAAGCGAGGGTTATGAAAGCGGAAAGCGGAAAGCGGAGAACGGAGGACAAGAATTAACGAATGACCAAATGTGGAATGACGGAATGAGACTTCGCAGGGGCGACTATGAACTATGAACCGGGGACTTTTCCCTCTCCCAGCTCCCGCAGGTACACCAGCGTGTAGATGCCGGTGTTGTGCCCGTCGTTGAAATGAATCGAGTAGGCGTAATTGCCCATGGGGCGCATCTGGGAGACGCGCAGCGGCTGGGCTTCGGCGGCGGAGAGGATCGGCAGCAGGCCGGGGGGCGGGGCTGCCTTCTTCGGCGGTGGGCCGTCGCCATGGCCCCGGCAATCCGCGCAGGGACACTCGTCGCGCAACAGGCGCCAAGTCAGGCGATGCTTCGCGCCGTCGCTCCACTCGATGTGCAGGGCTTCGGCGTCGCCTTTGAGGGAAACAGGAGTGGGAGTGGGCATAGGGCTTGCCGTATCGTCAGGACTGCACGTGACTGCAATTGCGTTCAGGGGTATGTCTGGGACGATAGCGGTTCGCGTCGTGCACGTCACCAATGGGCGATTCCAACGGGGGAATACCGCTGCTGAGTCTTCAAGACAATGACGTGGTCGCATGCGGCTCGCCGGCTGCGCGAAGGAACCGATGCCACCGCACGCCGCCCGGCAGGAGTTCGGAACTCGCGAACTCCAGGTGCAGAATGCGGCGATGACTGCGCGTCTCGGGCGAAGACGATCCGCTGGAATGGGACAGGAGCGGACGCATCGCAAGCACATCGCCCGGCCGGGCGTGGATCATTTGCGATGGGAAACCGACAGCCGCACGCTTGCCGGTCCGGTGCGAACCTGTGAGGACACACAAGGCGCCGTTGTCGGCGTTCGCGGGATCAAGATGAATCCGCAGCGTGAGGATCTGCTCCAGGACTTCGACCGGCGGCTCGGTGTGCCAGACGCCGGCCCGCAGTCGTGGTCGCGAGTATCCCGCAGCCACCGTCTCGTCGGCGATGGCGATCAGCAGGTCCTTGTGCCACGGCAGCGACCAGGTCTGATCGGGAGGCTTGTCGAAGAACAGTCCGCGAACGAGTCCGCACTCGGGGCCGAGGATTCGCGAGACGAATTCCTGCAGCAGTTCCGTACGCCACATCGCGGCCACATCGGGGCAGACATCGATCACGTTCCGTGCCGCATAGATGGCCGCGCCGCGTCGCCGGACGGCCTCGTCAGATTCCGCCGCCGTGAATGCCCGATTGAGCGACTCCTGCATGGCCGTCACTTCTGCGGACTCGAACACCGCCGGCAACAGGCACCATCCGCAGGCGTCGAGTTCGGCCGCGTGGAGCGCGAGTCGATCAGTGGCGGACGCGCCGGCACGGCAAGTGGTCATTTCGTGCTCCATCCACTGAGCGTACACTGTCGCACAAGCGTCGCCGAGGCGCACAGATGTCGAAATGAGGGACCCCGCGCTGTTCTTCGCGTCCTTCGTGGCCTTCTGTAAATCTCTTAAAGTGCTTTTTTACAGAAGGTCACGAAGGACACGAAGAAGGCAAGGAAGAAACGGTTGTCAGGACTGCTTTGGACTTGGAACCAGCGAGTCGAGTCAGAGGTCGTGTTGTGCAAGTTCAATGCTTTGCATGTGCCGGTGGGCGAGGCCGAAGACCTGTGTCTCTCGTCCGCTGGAGTGTCTTGAGAAGTGGGAGGCTGCGAATGAATGACGATTTGTCCGGTCCGAAGCTCGTTGTGACAGCGATGATGATTGGTCTCGTTGTCCCGTTCCTGAGGGGTGTCTCAGCCGCTGAACCGCAGTTGTCCTCGGTGGACCTGGAACAACGTACCGCAGCCGAGATTTCGGCGACGTTTTCGATCGTGGCCGTTGATCCCGAGACCGGCGAGTGCGGGGCCGCGGTGGCGAGCAAGTTTCCGGCCGTTGGCGAGGTCGTGCCGTACGTGCGGGCAGGAGTCGGCGCGTTCTGCACGCAGCATTGGCATAACCCGGAGTGGGGCGAACGTGCACTGGACCTGATGGAAGACGGAATGCTGCCAGAGGCGGTGCTCGCCGAGTTGCTGAAGGACGATCCACGCCAGGAGAAG